>CAZKOR010000001.1:0-2556 GCA_964554405.1 uncultured Bacteroides sp.
CTGGGAAACCAGATGTTTCAATATGCTCTTTACAGACAGCTTATCAGCATGGGAAAAATCGTAAAAATGGATGATGAAGCGGGATTTAAGGAAGATGAGCAGAGAAATCCGGCGCTTGCTCCTTTCGGCATTACCTACGAAAGAGCCTCACGCAGAGAAATTATACGGATGACGGATGCTTCCATGTTTCCACTCACACGGGTAAGAAGAAAGCTTTTCGGCAGGCATGGGTCTTCTTACTTTGAAGAAAATAAGCTTTTTCAGGCAAAAATTTTTGACTGGGATAATGTGTATCTTGAGGGATACTGGCAGTCCGAAAAATATTTTTCGGATGTGGCGGAAACATTAAAAAAAGAGTTTGAATTGGAAAGACTTTCCGTACAGGCTAAGGAGCGTTTGCAGGAGATTGAGCAGACAGAGTCAGTCAGTATACACGTCCGCAGAGGAGATTATCTTCTGCCGCAAAATCAGGTGTTATTTGGAGACATTTGTACAGAGCGCTATTATGAAAAAGCAATGAAAATGATTGCAGACAGATATCCGGACGTTACTTTTTATCTTTTTACCAATGACAGTGAGTGGACGAAAGAATGGATAGAGAAGCCATACAGGATTGTCCCGGTGGAGTGGGCAGAGGCAAAAGATTATGAACTGCTTACGCTGATGAGCCGTTGTAAGCATAATATTCTGGCAAACAGCAGTTTTAGCTGGTGGGCGTCTTACTTGAATGAGAATCCGGATAAGATGGTAATAGCGCCGGATAGATGGCTGAATGGATGGGATTGCAGTGATATTTACAGAAAGGATATGACAATCATAAATGGATAAACAGGAGCAGACGACAGACAAAGTGACAATGCTGCAAAAGATCAGTTATCTGTTTGACAGGAAACAGAAACTGCAGTTTGTAGGATTGGGTATTTTAATATTATTTGGCGGTATACTGGAAACGGTGGGCGTGTCTATGATGGTTCCGGTCGTACAGGGCATCATGGATCCGGAAGAGCTATTAAGTAATGAAATCGTGCAGAAAGTAACGAATGTCCTGCATATAGATTTATCGAACATGGTGCAGGCAGGAGGAGCGAACCGGCTGATTACCGCTATGCTGGCTTTTATGATAGTGGTATTTGTTGTAAAAAATATGTATCTGCTGTTTCAGACATATGTACAGAATACATTTGTGACCAGAAACAGAAATAAAATGATAAGCCGTGTCATGAGGGAATTTTTGAACAGACCGTATGAGGATTATTTAGGTGCGGACATCCCTACCGTATTTCGTTTGACGGACAGTGATATCCCAACGGCATTTCAGTTGATTCTGGTATTGATTCAAATGATTACGGAAGTTGTGGTATCTGCTTTCTTATGTATCGTACTGGTTGTTGTCAGTCCTGTTATGACATTTTTTATCGTTGTTATTTTTCTGGGAATGACATTGTTGTTATCAAAACTGTTAAAACCGCGTTTGAATGCAATTGGAAGAAAAAATCAGGAAATTCAGTCCAGAATAGCCAAGTGGCGCATTCAGTCCATTTATGGTCTGAAAGATGTCAAAGTATTAAACAGGGAAGAGTTTTTTATCCGGAATTATTATGAGAGCGGCAGTATCGGCGCTAATGTAGCGCGTAATTATGCGGTCCTCAATAATCTGCCGAGATTGTTGATTGAGACGATTTTTATTGTCAGTATGCTTGCTTTTATTATGGTATATATACTTGGCGGCGGAAATATCAATGTGTTGATTCCGCAGTTGACGGCTTTTGCAGTAGCAGCGGTTCGTATTATGCCGAGCGCCAACCGTATTAATACCTATATCTCTGAAATTGCCTATTCGCAGCCGTGTCTGGACTATTTATATGAAAACCTGAATGAGAGCATGAAAATGGATGTCAACGGCAGTGTAACAGGGCTTGGCAGAGAAAATGACAGCCAGAAAGAAAAAACGGTACTACAGGATAAAATTGTGCTGGATCATATTACATTTGCTTATCCGGGAACAGATAAAAATATCTTTACGGATGCCCATATGGAAGTGAAAAGAGGACAGTCTGTCGGTATTATGGGACCATCGGGAGTCGGAAAATCCACGATTGTGGATATTCTGCTCGGACTTCTGCATACGAAAGAGGGTTCTATTACCTGGGACGGCAGGAGTATCTTTGATAATTATGAGGCGTGGCTTGCCGGGATCGGTTATATACCACAGTCTATTTATTTAGTGGACGAGTCTATCCGTGACAACATTGCATTCGGCATTGATGAGGATAAAATCGATGACAAAAGAATTTGGGAAGTGCTGGAAGAAGCGCAGTTAAAAGAGTTTGTAGAAGAACTGCCGGAAGGACTGGATACTAAGATAGGTGACAGAGGTGTCAGAATATCCGGCGGGCAGAGACAGCGGCTCGGTATTGCAAGAGCTTTATACCATGACCCGGAAATTCTGGTATTCGATGAAGCAACATCCGCTTTGGACAATGATACGGAAAAGGCGGTTATGGATGCGGTCAATAGTTTTCACGGAAAGAAAACAATGGTTATTATTGCACATAG
>CAZKOR010000001.1:2656-115553 GCA_964554405.1 uncultured Bacteroides sp.
TGGATGCGGTCAATAGTTTTCACGGAAAGAAAACAATGGTTATTATTGCACATAGGTTAAATACGATTGCAAAGTGTGATGTAATATACAAAGTGGAAAATGAAAAGATGATACCAGGGAAAGGTATGGTTTAGGATATGTTGGGGATTGAAACGCAGGAAGGGTTTGGATTAGGAAATCAGTTGTTTTTCTATATTACAGCAAGATGTATTGCTATAGATAAGGGATATCAGTTCAGCGTTTTGGACCCTGAACATTTTGCGAATAATATGCATAGTGACTGCGGACTCTATTTTATGGATTTGGATTACGGCGTACCCTCTGGGAAAGAGGATTATCAAAATGTTTATCATGAAAAAGAAGACCGCCTTTTCGCAGGAAATTCCAAACATGACTTAACCCATGGCGTATACATTACCGACACGGACAAAGCGTTGTTTGAAATACCCGATAATACGCTTTTATATGGAAATTTTCAGGCGGAGGACTATTTTATCCGCCATAAAGAAGAAATTAAAAACTGGCTCCGCGTAAAACCTGAGTACGATTGCAAGGAATACAGCAGGGATAATCTTTGTATTTTGCATCTTCGCTGCAGCGATTATATGGGTTCGCCGGAACTTTATCTGCGAAAGAAATACTGGATTCAGGGTATGAAGCAAATGCGGAAAATCAATCCTGATATGGAATTTATGATTATTACTAATGATGTAACGGAAGCCGGTAAATTTCTGCCGGGGATTCCGGCTTATAATTTTGATTTGGCGAAAGATTACAGTATTCTGAAAAATGCGAAGTATCTTTTGCTTGCAAATTCCTCTTTTGCATATTTTCCGGCATTTACCAGTGAATCCGTACAATATATATTAGCTCCTAAATACTGGGCGAGACATAATGTATCGGATGGTTACTGGGCATCGGAACAAAATATTTATGCCGGCTGGCATTATATGGACAGGCAGGGTAGAGTATTCAGTGATACGGAGTGCCGAAAAGAACTGGAACAGTACAAGAAAACTTCCCGCAAATATGCGCATATCAACGAACGTCCGCAGGGACTATCCTTAAAAGTAATGGAACTTCATGGAAAGTATATTTACGGGAAAGCATACTGCGGCAAAATTGCCCGCGGAGTCAAGAGACGGATAAGAAAGCTTTTTGGAGGGAATAGTCTGTGAAATTAAGTACAATACAGCAAAAGTATTTGGCAGCAGCCCTTTTTGTGATATCGATAGTTCCTCTTTTGCTGCTTGGAAAATATAATGTGATGTGCATTGATGATTACGATTATGGCAGACAGGTTCATGATACATGGATGGCGACCGGTTCGCTATGGCAGTCCGTGCAGACGGCTGTAGCACAGACGGTAGAATTTTTCAAAGAATGGCAGGGAACTTATGTGTCCTGTTTTTTGATGGCGCTCTGTCCGATGAATTTTTACTATGAGGCTGCATTTTTGGTTCCGATTATTATGATAGGGATGTTTTGTATTTCCACTTTTTTGTTAGGAAGACAAATTCTGATAAGATGGCTTGGCAGCGATAAGCATCATGCCGGTCTTGTTATGTTTTTGCTGCTGTTTTTGTTTTATCAGGTGATGGAAGCGCCTTTTGAGGGAATTTACTGGTATAATGGTGCGACACATTATATTTTGATGGAATCGCTGCTGTTTTTCATGCTGACACTTGTGTCAGGAATTATATGGACAGAGAAAAAGGGTAATGCGATTGCCTGGTGTGTGCTTGCTTCGCTGGATGGGATTATCGTAGGCGGCGGCAATTTGGTTACGGCGCTGCAGACTGAAATTCTTCTATGTTTTCTTCTGGCATTCACTTATGTGAAAAAACGGGAGAAGACAGTATATGTCTTGCTGCCGTTTCTACTGTTTACGGCAGGTTTTTTATGTAATATTCTGGCGCCGGGGAATGCAATGCGTTCAGCCCTTGATACGGATATAGGTTATTCTCCGGTATTGTCGATTATCTTATCTTTTTATTATGCGGTTGTTTTTATGATAGGGTGGACAAATACACTTGTTATTTTATTGTGGCTTGCTTTGCTGCCTGTCATGTGGCAGATTGGGAAAAATTCCGAAAAATCATTCCGGCATCCGGTGTGGGTGAGCGTGGGCGGATTTTGCATTTTATCGGCAATGTTTACACCGACATTGTATGCAGTCGGTATGGTAGGACTTTCGAGAGTGGATAACATTATTCAAATGGTTTATTATCTGTGTCTGTTTATGATTACGACATATTGGTTCGGATGGATTGCGCATGGTAAAACCATTTTTCAAGAGGAAGAGAGCGGAGAAGAAAAACCATCGGCAGGAAAAATATTAGGAGCATTTTTGGAAAGTACGCAGAATGTGATGACAATATGCTGTATGCTGCTTGTTCTGGCGGTATGGCTGCTAACTGCGAATAAAAATACTTATACAAGCATTTCCGCGCTGCGTTCTCTCGCCAATGGAGATGCGGCGGTTTATTATACGGAGGCGATGGAGCGGCATGAATTGTATACAAATGAAAGTGTGGCGGATGTAGTGGTAACGCCCTTTTCTGCACAACCGGCACTGTTTGATTTTGACGATTTGACAGAAGATGAGGAGAATTGGCTGAATCTTGCGGTTTCGGGATATTATCATAAAAACTCGGTAAAGCTGCAAAATAATAAATAACATACGTTATAGCAATAAGGGAAAGGCATATGCAGATATGGCGACAAAGAAATTGAAGCTGCCGAATGTGACACTGGCAGCTATGACAAGTGTAAGTCTCTATGAGACAATCAAAGCTTTGGAATACAGTATGCAGGAAATAGAGTTCGGAGATGTGGTTTTGATTACGCACAGGAAACCGTTTTTCCTACCAAAAGGTATTCATTATAAGCATACTTCCAAACTGCGGGATATTGATGCATTTAATTATAAAATGGTTTATGAACTTGCTGATTATATTGATACGGATTATGCGCTGATTATCCATTATGACGGATTTGTTGTTCACCCGGAGAGCTGGCGGGATGAGTTTTTAGATTACGATTATATCGGCTCTCCATGGCCGCTTCCGGAAAATGACTATGCTTATCGGGATTCTAAAGGGCAGATTTGCAGAGTCGGAAACAGTGTTTCGATTCGCAGTAAAAAATTATTGGAATTTCCCAGAAATGCACATTTAAAATGGGAAAAGATGGAAGATGATAATTATAACGAAGATACATTTCTCTGCTGTAAATATAAAAATGTAATAGAAGATGCTGGAATGCGCTTTGCACCGATTGAAATTGCAAAATATTTCGGACATGAGCATATGGTTCCGGAGATCATGGATGTGGACAAACCGTTTTTATTCCATAAATGGAGAGGGAGAAATGAGAAATACCCGAAGTTTGTCAATCCATGGAAAGTAAGGTGGCAGAAAATAAAGGATGTAATCAGACCGTTTTTATTCTGGAGGAGATTTCATGGTTTATGATTGTGTACCATTTTTTAATGAATTGGATATTTTAAAGCTGCGTATGCACATTATGGCGCCATATGTGGATAAGTTTGTCATTGAAGAAGCAACTGTTACGTTTTCGGGTGAACCAAAACCGATGATTTTTGCAGAAAATAGAGAATTGTTTGCAGAGTTTGAGGAAAAAATTCTTTATGTGGCAGTTGACAATTCCCCTATGAGCGGTGTTACGACTCATGAGCGGGATAAATTCCAGAAAAACCAGTTGATAAAGGCTTTGGGAGACTGTAAAGCGGATGATATCATTATTTTCAGCGATGTGGACGAAATTCCTAATCCAAAAGTATTGACAGATGTTATTGCGCATTTTGACGTTTCCAAAATCTATCATTTTGCCCAGAGAATGTTTTACTGTTTCTTGAATATGGAAGAAGTTTCAGGAAATTTATTGTCTATTACGGGGGAATTTCCGGGGGTTGCGAAAAGGCAGTGGCTTGGAACAAAAGTGTGCAGTTTTGGAAATCTGCCGAAGGAGGGCATTGTTTTTTTACGGGAGGTTTTACCAACAGACCCGGCAAGTGTCAGAGTAGCGGACGGCGGCTGGCATTTTGGCTATATGGGAGGTAATGGAGAACGGGATGTGGCGAAACGCATCGGTGTGAAGGTGAAGGCCGCGGCACATCAGGAATATAATAGCAAGCGTTATTTGGCAGAGGCGATGGACAGGCTGTTATGTGGCGAAGATATTTTTGATAGGGACGCTAAGTTTGTCAGGACGGAAATAGATGATTCCTACCCTGTATATTTACGGGAGCATATGGAGGAATACAGCTTTTTACTGGCGCCGTCTGTTAGTAAAACCAGAATTATATGGAAAAAGAGTATTTTAGCGGTAAAACAGGTATTACGGAGGATTCATGGAAAACTTGCAGCTCATATATGATAAAATATGGCAAAAGAAAGTACCCCAGCTGCTTTTCTACATTGCTTTGACAATAGAGCTGGGAATGGTCATTATAGATAAAAGCAATTACATAAACCCGATTGAGGGGATGCTGTTTCGCGTGACGTTCCTTCTGTTTGCCCTAAAACTTGTCAGTACGGAATATACACGGAAAGAATGGGTGCTTATTGTTTTTTTTGAGGTTATCGGAATCATTTCCTATAAGATGACAGGCAAAAATGATGTTATCCGCATTGTCACATTTGTGGCGGCGTGCAAAGGGATTCCGTTAAAGCAGATGCTGCGCTATGCGTTTTATGTGACATTGATAGGATGTGTGGCGATTGTTTTTCTGTCGGTGACGGGCATTTATGGCGAAATGACTCTTACTGCGTATTACGGAAGAGAAGCAAATAATCAGGCGGTGTATGAAGACATTTCCAGACTGGGAATTGAGGAGACACGCTATACGCTGGGGATGGGACATCCTAATGCGCTTTCCTGCATGTATTTGATGTTATGTGCGATGGGAATTTATGCGTTTTCGGAGAAGATGAAATGGTATATTTATCTTTTCCTGATGTTACTCACTGTCGGTGTATACAGCCTGACGGATTCCAAGACAAGTATGCTTATCACGCTGCTTTTGCTGCTCGGTGCTTTTATTATGACATACAGTCGGTTTTTTCAAAATCATTGGATTGCCTATATCTGTGCATTTCTGGTTTTTGTCTGCTGTATCGGATTTTCTGTAGATGCGGCGGCGAATGCTCCGAAAGTGCGGTTGGCACAGTGGAATGAAATATACTGTGGTGGTCCGAATGCAGATAACCATACGATACTATTACTGCGAATAGATGAATCTCTGAATGGAAGAATTATTTCATTGACTAATTCTGAGAATAACGATGGTTCTATAGAGACCTGGTCTGCCTTTTCCTGCCCGAATAATATGAATTATTATTTTGATATGGGCTGGGTGAAGCTATTTTATCGTTACGGCGTTATACCGGGTATTTTATACTGCGTGGCATGTCTTGCCCTACTGTGGCAGTTTTATAAGAAAAAAGACGCTTTCGGGATGGTTGTATTCACGGTTCTTTCGATATATTCCGTATTGGAGGCGCACTTATTTTCGGTTTATATTGGGAGAAATTTTTTGCTTATGATGATGGGCAGCAGCTTTTTTGATACTTGTAAAGCGAATGCACGCAGATGGGATGCGTCGTAATGATTGAAATTATCTTAGAAAAATGGTATTCTTAACAAAAGCGACGGGAGATGGCTATGAACCGTAAGAAAAAAATTATAGAAAGCTATTGGTTGTTATTTGTGGACCTGCTTAGCATTTCGGCAGCTTATTTGATTGCGATATTATTGCGCTATCATAAATTCAGCAGGGTGATGGAGCCGGAACTGCATTTTTTGGTATATATTTGTTTTCTGCTGTTTTGTACCATTTACAGCTTTTTACTTGACTGGAACAGGGATTTCTTAATTCGTGGGACTTTTGTAGAATTTGTAGCAGTATTAAAATTTAATCTTTTCATGGCGCTTGCTGTTGCCAGTTTTCTGTTTATGATTCAGCGTGGGGCACAGTTTTCAAGAAGTGTTTGGGGGTTTTTTGCTGTTTTTGACATGGTTATTGTTTGGTCGGTACGCCTTCTTATGAAAAAACTGATGCGCATCTATTTTACTTCCCAGTCGAACATTGTTAAAATCATGGTGATTACAAAAGATGCGATATTAGATAAAACGGTCAGCCAGTTGAAACAGAATTTGGATATTGAGTATGAAATCGTTGCACTTGCCTGTGTGGATGCCGACCGGAAAGGCGTTGTCATTGACGGTGTAAAAGTAACGGCGTGTGGTTCGGATATGCTCGAAATCGCAAGACAGATGCCGCTTGATGAAGTATTTCTCAATCTGCCGGATGAAAATCAGGATGTTGTGAAACGGATTATTTACGAATTAGAATCTATGGGGATTGCCTGTCATTATAATATTGACATTATCGACAGACCGCAGAAAGAAATCCGGGTTGGTAAATTTGCAGGGTATACGGTGGTTACGTATTCCATAAATCATTTTGATTACCGAAGGATGATAATAAAGCGTCTGATGGATATTGCGGGCGGTCTGGTAGGACTTTGCATTACGGGAATTGTAACGCCTTTTGTCGCGTTGGCGATTAAGCTGGATTCCCCGGGACCGGTATTTTTTGCGCAAACAAGAATCGGAAAGAACGGCAGGCGTTTTAAAATCTATAAATTCCGTTCTATGTATATTGACGCGGAAGCAAGGAAAAAAGATCTGGAAAAAAGTAATGAGATGCAGGGACTGATGTTTAAAATGGAGAACGATCCGCGCATTACCAAAGTAGGAAGATTCATTCGTAAAACGAGTATTGATGAGCTGCCGCAGTTTTATAATATTGTAAAAGGCGATATGAGTCTGGTGGGGACAAGACCGCCGACGGAAGACGAATTTGAGAAGTACAATTCCCACTATAGAAGACGTATCAGCATGACGCCGGGATTGACCGGGTTATGGCAGGTAAGCGGGCGCAGTGAGATTGTGGATTTTGATGATGTGGTAAAATATGACTTGGAATATATTGATAACTGGACGCTTGGATTGGATATAAAAATACTGTTTCAGACAGTATGGGTTGTTCTGACGGGGAAAGGTTCTAAATAATGATAAAAGTTTTGATGATTGGACCTGACCGCAGTGTTCATGGCGGCATATCGGGTGTGGTAAATAACTATTATGAAGCCGGACTGCATCATAAGATTGATTTATGTTATATTGGGACGATGGTAGAGGGAACAAAAGGAAAGAAGCTGTTACAGGCAATAAAAGCTTATTTTATTTTCCTCATCAGGCTTTCCGGATATGATATCGTACATGTCAATATGGCATCGGATGCAAGTTATTACCGAAAGTCTGTTTTTATCAGGACGGCAAAGTTTTTCCATAAAAAAATTGTCATCCATCAGCATGGAGGCGATTTTGAAACTTTTTATTATACGGAATTAAAGAAAAAGGGCAGACAAAACGTAAAAAAAGTTCTTTCTATGGGAGATGTTTTTCTTGTGCTTGGTAATGCATGGAAAGCATTTTTTGGGACAATCATAGATGAGGACAGCATTATAGTGCTTCCCGATTCAATACAGATTCCGGCGCGTCAGGAAAAACAGTACGGTGTTCATCACATTTTATTTCTTGGCAGATTATGTAAGGCAAAAGGAATCGGTGAATTGCTTGACGTAGTGCCGGAACTTTTGGGGAAATATCCGGATATACACTTATATCTGGGCGGTATTTGGGAGGATATGGAACTAAAAGAGAAAGCATCAGCCCTTGTTTCCTGTGTAACAGATTTAGGATGGATTAGCGGAGAGGAAAAAAAGAAGTATCTACAGGAATGCGATATTTTTGTCCTGCCATCTTACTTTGAGGGGCAGTCGGTGTCTATTTTAGAGGCTATGGCATATTCCTGTGGCATTGTGGCATCTAATACGGGTGGAATTCCGGAAATGATAATAGATAACGAAACGGGGCTTTTTGTTTCGCCGCAGGATACAAAGACACTACAGGAAAATCTGGACAAACTGCTTGGAAATCCTGAATTATGCAGAGAACTTGGAGAAAAGGCGCGAACGAAAGTGGAAACAGAGTTTTCCATAGAAGATAATATGAAGAGACTTATTAGGATATATGAAAGACTTATGGTGAAAAAAGATAATTAAATTGAGGCAGTATTATGGAAAACAAAGAAGCACTCATCAGCGTCATTATTCCGGTATATAACGGTGAAAAATATCTGGCGTCCTGTATTGAAAATGTAAAAGAGCAGACTTATCGAAATTTGGAAATCATTATCATCAATGACGGTTCTTCGGACGGCACGGATCAAGTATGTGAGAGACTACGGCAAATGTATGATAATGTACAAATCATCACTCTGGGAGATGAAGGCGTTTCGGCAGCAAGAAATGCAGGAATGGAAGCGGCAAAGGGTGAATTTATCACGTTTGTGGATGCAGATGACAGACTGAGGGCTGATATGCTGAGGATTTTATATGACTGCATTCTGACAACGAAGTGTGATGTGGCAGGTTGTCAGTTCTTTGCCTGGAAGAATGAGGATGACTGGGAAAATGCTCTCGTAAAGGATATAGGGCAGTCCGTAACAACTTCTCCTCAGCTATATACACCGGATTCGTATATTGGGGAGGCTGTTTTGCAGGGTAACAGCCGCTGTTGGAGCAAGCTTTACCGCAGGGAGACATTGGGGAAAACACGTTTTCGGACAGGACTTTCCATTGGAGAGGATATGTTGTTTTTAATGGACATGCTTGCATCCGTCAAAAAGATTGCAGAAATACCCTATCAGGGATACGGGTATTTTCAAAATCCGGAAGGGGCTATTGCCCGTGGATTTACGCCAAAGTATATGGACCAGATAACCTGTTGGGAATTGACGAGGGATATCATTACAGACAGAAATGCGGGACATGACCTGTATGAGCATGTGACGGCGCTGTTAATGATGGGCGTTATGCTTACGGCGGGCAAGCTTGCCATGCTGTCTGGTACGGAGAGAAGAAAGCAGGAGGAATATGTCTGCATCTGCCATAGCAAGATAAAAGAGACGATGTCTGTTACAGGCGCTTATAAGAAACTTGCGGCAGGATATAAGGTGAAGACAAAGCTGTTTTATTATATGCCGCATCTGTATTTATGGTTATATCACTTTAAAGGGGAAATAAAACGATGATTATTATCAGAGCAATGGGAGGGCTGGGAAATCAGCTGCAGCAATATGCTTTATATAAAAAACTGGAGTCTTTAGGGCGGGATGTTAGAATGGATATTTCATGGTTTGAAAATATTTCCGCACAGGCTGCAAAGGCAGAGTCGCTTACGGTAAGGGATTTGGAGTTAAATGCGCTGCAGGGACTGCATTATGTACCGGCATCCAAAGAAGAAATTCGTTCTGTTTTGGGAAGACTATGGGAAGAGCCGGAAAGTTTTGTACAGAAATTAAAGAAAACATTTCGCCCGTCACAGGCGTCTGCTTTTATAGAAAGCGATATGTATCATGAGAATATTTTTTCTTATACGGATAAATATCTGGCCGGCTATTGGGCATGTGAGAAATATTATGCGGATATTTTACCAAAACTGCGCCGGGAAATTACATTTCCCGATTGTCTGGATGAGGTATTGCAGGAGAAAAATAAGGAACTGATAAAGCAGATGGAAGAAACCGTATCTGTCAGTATGCATATTAGACGGGGGGATTATCTGGATGCTGCCAATAAGCCTCTTTTTGGAAATATCTGCAAGGATACTTATTATGCGAGCGCCATTTCCTATATGAAGGAAAAATTCGGGAACGTAAAGTTTTATCTGTTTTCGGATGATACTGCTTATGCGAAAGAACATTATCAAGGAGATGAATACAAGGTTGTTGACTGGAATCAGGGGAAAAACAGTATTTATGATATTTTACTGATGAGTCATTGCAGACATAATATCTGTGCTAACAGTACATTCAGTTTCTGGGGAGCACGCTTAAATGCGCATGAAGATAAAATTATGGTGCGTCCGTCCATTCATAAAAACACACAGGTCTGCATTCCCGGACAGATGAAAGAGTTGTGGAAAGGCTGGACACTTATAACGCCGCAGGGGGAATTGTTGATATGAAAAATTCTGCGAAACAAAACACAAGGTATAAAATCAGTATTATTGTGCCTGTTTATAACTCAAGAGAGTATCTTGAGCAATGTATTGACAGTATTTTGTTGCAAACATATAAAAATCTGGAATTATTACTGGTAGATGACGAATCGACGGATGGAAGCGGAGAAATCTGTGACAGATACGCAGAGGAAGATGACAGGGTTTGCGTGATCCATAAGAAAAACGGCGGCTGTACGGCAGCGTCATTGACAGGATTGGAGGCGGCATCCGGCGATTATTATATGTTTGTGGACAGTGATGACTATATTGATACGGAAACGCTTTGTGAGATGGCGAAACACTTGATTGGTAAAAAAGGTGAAATTGTATGCTGTAATCATATTCTGGAAAAGAAAAGAGAGACGGTTCCGGCAATCTGCCTTGTCAAACCCGGCATATATGAGGGAGTGAAGCTGCAGCATGAGATTAAAGAACGGCTGCTTGGAAATGAACAGAGGATACTTCCTTTTTCACGATGTATGAAATTGTACGAAAAATCCGTTTTTGAAGGAAATGAGAAATATTACGATCCTGCGATATTTCTGGGAGAAGATTTTAATTTGGTTTATCCGGCGCTGTTGGATTGTTCCAGACTTGTTATTATGGAAAATGCCCTGTTTTATCATTACCGCTTTGTGGACGATTCTATGGTACATCATTATAATCCGGATATAATGGACAGTATAGAGCGGATTTGGAACTTTTGGAACAGGGTTGCGGAAGGTAAGAAAATAGAGTATAAGAACGCGGAGCTTGAGCGTGAATACTGTTATATGTTAATTCTTGTCATGAAAAACGAGCTTCGCAATCCGGATAAAGACTACTGTAAGAAAATTCAGAATATTTTTATGGAGCCAAACATTCGGGAAAAAATTCTGCACACGCCTGTTTCACTGAAAAACAGAGCCAATGCACTATTATATCTTGGTATGCAGTACCCGAGTAAAACGCTTCTGTGGATTTTGCGTTTGATTATGAAACACCATGATAAAGCGGCAAGAAAACAGAATTAACGTATGTGAAGCGAAAGGCATGGTTGTCGGTATGAAAGAGAAATTGGTTATGTATCTGCATGGCGGCAGCGGGAATCATGGATGTGAGGCAATTGTGAACAGCACATGCCATATGATAGAAGATATTCCCAAACTGCTTGTGACGAATAGCGAAAAGGAGGATAAATATTATTCTCTTGCGCCGTTATGTGACATTTTAGAAGAAAAGAAGATAGCGGAACATTTTTTTGCACATGTATGGTATTATATCTGGCGTGCAGTATTTCATGACCCGGAGTCTTTTATGCGGTATCGTTTCAGACAGGTGCTTGGCAGGGAGCGTTCGCCGCTTTATCTCTCCATTGGCGGGGATATGTATTGTTACGAGATTTCCAAAAAAGAAGCAATGACAGCGAACGCTGCGTTCTGCAGGGCGGGTTCAAAAACGATTCTCTGGGGATGTTCCATTGAACCGGAATTATTAGAAGATGCGGAAGTTGTTGCGGATTTAAAGCGGTATACGCTGATTACACCGCGAGAATCGATTACGGAACAGGCGTTAAAAGACGCAGGTATTGTCCGAAATGTGAAATATTTTCCGGACCCGGCATTTGCTTTGCAGCCTGAACCGGTGACACTGCCTGAAGGATTTCAGATAGGTAAGACGATAGGCATTAATATCAGTCCTATGGTTGTCGGATGTGAAAAAACAGAAGGCATTACGATAAAAAATTATCGAAAGCTGATAGAGCATATTTTACAGACGACTGATGACCACGTAGCATTGATACCTCATGTAATATGGAAGAGCAATGATGACAGGATAACGCTGCAGGAGCTTTACCATGGATATGAAGAGGAGAAGCGGGTTATGCTGATTCCCGATATGTCCTGTCAAAAGTTAAAATACGTTATTTCGAAGTGTAGATTTTTTATCGGTGCAAGAACGCATGCAACGATTGCGGCATACTCTTCCTGTGTGCCGACATTAGTGATTGGTTATTCCGTAAAATCACGGGGAATCGCAAAGGATTTATTTGGAACGGACAAGCATTATGTTCTGCCCGTGCAGACTCTTGAAGAGCAGGAGGAATTGATTAAGGCATATGACTGGCTGCTGGAGAATGAGCAGGAAATCCGTGCCAGATTAGGACAGATAATGCCGGCTTATTGCGAAAAAGCAGGAGCGGCAGGAGAGGAAATCCGAAAGATATGGGCAGAGTAAAGCAGGCTGAGAAGAACATTTTCTTCGGTTATGTCAGCAATTTTATTATTCTGATTCTGGGATTTTGGCAAAGAAAAGTTTTCATATCCGTACTGGGGGAAACACTGCTGGGCGTGAATACTTTATATGCGGATATCTTAAGTATGCTTTCGCTGGCGGAGCTTGGTATCGGCACTGCGTTGAATTTCAGCTTGTATAAACCGGTTGCCAATAATGACCGGGAGAAAATAAAGTCTTACATGAAGATTTATCAAAAGGCATATCTTGCGATTGCAGGTGTGATTGCTCTGATTGGACTGGCGCTTACTCCGCTTTTGCCATATCTTATCGACGCGGAAGAGCGGGGCAGTATTACTGTCAGGGAACTGACGATTTATTATTTGATTTTTTTATTTAATACGGTCAGCACTTATTTTGTAGCTTATAAATACAGTCTGGTAAACGCACAGCAGAAAAATTATATTCAGACGAATATTACCACGATTACAAAGATTGTTACCGTTGTGATACAGATTATAATATTATATACAACGAGAAATTTTCTTTTCTTTTTGTTGACTCAGGCAGTCATAGAATTGCTTCAAAAAATTGTGGCCAGCATTTACCTGAATCATTTATATCCTTATTTACAGGATAAAAATGTACAGAAACTGACAAAAGAAGAAACCGATGTTGTTGTAACAAAGTCAAAGGCGTTAATGTTTCATAAGATTGGCGATGTGGCGAGATTACAGACAGACAGTATCATCATTACTTATTTTATTGATGTCGGTTCGGTTGGTTATGTAGGGAATTATAATTATGTCATCACATATGGAGCCAATTTTATTAACCTGATTTTTAATTCCGTAATTTCCGGCTTTGGAAATCTGGTTGCAACGGAATCGAAGGAAAAACAATATTATATTTTTAAAGTATACCGGTTTTTCGCCTGCTGGCTGTACGGATTTGCCGCAGTAGGATTCTGGCTGCTTCTGACACCGCTCGTAACAGGGCTTTGGCTGGATGAAAGCTGGAAGTTAGGACAGACCATACTGACATTAATTTTGATTGATTTTTATTTTAAAGGCGGCAGGACGGTGCTTTTGAATTATAAAATTGCGGCAGGTGTTTTTGAGCAGGATAAGTATCTTGCTTTGATTCAGGGGGGTATCAATCTGGTTATCTCTATTATCGGCGCTAAGTGGATTGGTCTTGCAGGGGTATATGTTGGAACTGTTGTTTCCGGTATTCTTGCGAATCTGATTCGTCCCGTGATTATTTACCGGGATTGTTTTTCTAAGAGTGTCTGGCATTATTTTAAGGATTCGCTGAAATATATTGCTGTGATTCTGGGTATTGTTGCGATATTGATTCCCATTAAGAATCTGGTATTAGTACATGTAAATTTTTTGACTTTTATTGGAATGGCGGTTATTATTACCATAATATATAATATGATTTTTCTTTGCCTGTTTCGGAAAACGGAAGAGTTTGCATATTTGTGGAATCTTGTTATCGGCAAAGTACGAAAGAGAAGGGCATAAACCCGCAGGCTGGGAAGGAGTATGAGATTCGTATGTGGAACAAAGAATTGTCCGGAAAAAAGTTAAATGTCTTAGATAAGATGGAGTTAATCGGAACTGCATGTGAACAGTTGTTATCTTATGGACAATGGGACGCCGGGGAAAAGGTAAAAAACGGCGTTAAAAAGTATCTGTTGGGAAGACTGACAGCGGCGGACGATTGTATTTTCTGGACAACCGGACTTTTAGCGGCCGGATTATGGCACTGCAGACAGGAACTGATTCTAATGCAGGCGGAAAAAGAAGATGAAATTGTCGATACACTGCTGCAGAGAATAGAAAGCGCGTTGGCGGCTTATTTTATACGATGGGAGAAAAAAGGGATGCCCATCTATTATCTGGATGACTTGATTTCCGGAGAAGTTTTTCTTGCCGCTTATGCGGAATATGCCCAAAGTCATAGGGAGAACGGAATCATTCATGCAAAAAATGCAGAGCAGTATCGTGTGGCAGTAGAAAAACTGGCAGATTATGCGTTTTCCTATCCGACGGATGAAACAGGGAGTTTTCCTTATCGTATGAACCAGAAGAACGGACATATCTATGTAGATTCTGTCGGTATGACATCTCCTTTTTTATACCAATATGGATGTTTTCATGAGAAAGATCAGGGAATGGAACTTGCCGTGAAACAGATTGCCAATGTACTTGCTTATGGAACTGACGCTGCAACGGGGCTTCCTTATCATGGATATGATGTGGTAACGGGAGATAAATATGGTATTATCGGATGGGGCCGGGCAGTCGGCTGGCTTCTTCGGGGGATGTTAGGCTGTATGACAACTGTTTACGGTGCGGAGCGCCTAAAAGAGTCGTACAGTAATTTGATAGATGCCTCTTTGATTTGGCAGCGCAAAGACGGATATTTTTCCTGGCAGCTGCAAGCGATAGAGGGACCGGCGGATAGTTCCGCTACCGCTATGATTTGCCTTGCTTTGCAGGAAGGAATTAGAACGAGGATGATTCAGGGAGAAGCTTATCAGACCGCTTTGGACAAGGGAATTCATGCACTGCAAAAGTCGATTAGAAACGGCAGGGTCTATGACTGTCTGGGAGAATGTCAGGGATTTTCGTTATATCCGCAGAACTATGATGCATATCCATGGTCGCTTGGGGTGACGCTGTTGTTGGATAGGTGAGCAGAAGGATTGCACGTGCTGTTCTAAAGGAGTAAAATATAGATACTTTTACTAAGGAAGAGGGATAAAAGCATGGAGTGGGCAGCATATTGGGAAATGTTTCTCTCTGAAAACAGATTACATGATAAAGTCAGACAATTAAATCGGTATGATAGAGAAGTCCTCGATCAGGAACCCTGTACAGAACGTATTTGTAAAGGTATATATGACTGCTATGATAAGAAAGCGCGGGAATTGATAGAAATCAAACAGGCGTGTATGAAAGAATTGGATAAGATAGAGGGGATTCATTTAAGCTGCGGTCGTGTTAAAAAATTGGATAGTCTGCTTTGTAAAGTGATTATTAAGCGTTCGGAGAATGTAGCAACTTTTGACAGTAAATATTTTTATCTGGATGAGTTTAATTATGATAAAATTATAACAGACTTGGTCGGACTGAGATTAATCATCAGTTATCGTGGTAAATGGCTTTTGATACACCGACAGATTCAGAACTTGTTCCCGTTGTTAGATAAATCTCTATATATAAAAGATAAATTGTTAAGTCATGATTTGGCTGAACAGTTTCAGGCAGAATGGCCAAAGGTATATTATGCGAGAGGAGACTCAACACAGGAATATACAGATGAGGGACTTGAGATATATCAGAAAGATAACGGGTATCGAAGTGTTCATTATGTTTTATCTTTTCAGAACACGTATATAGAGCTTCAGATGCGGACCATTTATGATGAAGCGTGGAGCGATTGCGATCATAATTATGTATATAAAAAAGAAAAGAATTTATCACATGATGCATTATCTGAAATGTCTATGTTATTAAATAAGCTTACAGAAATATCCGAAAGCTTAAGTGATACTATGGAATCTGTTTATAGAAAAGAAGGAATGGTTAGAAATAAACAGGGGAACAGATGGGTAGCCAGGCAGGAGCATATAGACAGTATTGATGTGATTATGGAAAAGATAGATGAGGTATTCGTGGAATTTAAAGGATTCAGAAACAAATTGGCAGATGAACGGGAGGATTGTAATGAGAGCTGAAAGTAAAGGTCGTGAGCTAGGTATGCAGTTGGTGAAACGGATGAAAGAGGGAACATTTCCTAAAAATCATCTGACTAATCATGGTGAGGATTTTACACATGGTTCAGAAGGATTATTAATATATGCGATGAAACGTCGTATGGGTTCCTGCGGATATATTATGATGGAGAAAAGGATTCAAAAGAAAGGGTGTATATATCTTGGATATTAAGGCAAAAAAGGAAGGATACCAATTCATTATTGATAAATTCGGAGAAGAGAAAATAATCAGCAGGTATGACTGTTTATATGAATTGCTAACAATTTATTTAGAACAGAAGAGGTTGGAAGGTAGAGTATATATTGCTCCTGCAATTTTAGACCATGTGATTGTAGATTATTTTGTTGACATTGATCGACTGAAGGATTTTCAAGGGATGGAATTGGTTAATGACACCAAAATTATGGCGTATACCGCTTTTTGGCTGTTACGTCATAAACCTTTGCAGATTCTGGATGTAGATAATGCAGATGATTTGGTTTTTGTCAATGAAGATGCTGTTGGAGAAATACTGCGCACACAGCTTTTAAATAATCCTGCCGATACTGTTATTTTAGAAGAAGTAGAAGCAAAGATTGATGAGTTTGTTAATACTATGAAATATTTTTTTCAGTATCGGTTGTATACAGCACAGAATATCGAGTTAATGATTATGGCATTTGATGCAGGGCGTGCATATCAATATTGTGTTGATTTTCAGAAGTAGTATGATATAAATACGGAGAGAAGAGTAATGAAGAAAAGAGCATGGTGTTCCGCCGGTGTATTGCTGGCATTGCTGTTTTTGATGTTTTTACTGTCTCATAACCAGAGTCAGGGTACGAAGGATTTTCCGCAGACGCTGCATACAGCTGCCATAGTGTGTATAATCAGAAACGGTGCAGGGCAGGAATATGATTGCGTTGGCCGCTTGTCAGAGGATGATGAAGTCGTAGCATTGGATTTGGTTGAGGATGGAAACGGCAGGACATGGTATAAAATTGATGTGAAATCTCTACCGGCGGATTCAATCATATCTGCGGATGAATACTATATTCGTTCGGATTTACTGATTGTGACAGATGCGGTAGAAAAATAAGGGAGACGACATGAAAAAACTCACGTTGGATGAATTTCTATATTTCGGATTCTTTATTCTGCTCTCCATTGTAAAAGGATTTGGTTTATATGAAGGGCAGAAACTGTTTATTTTACTTGTTATACCGGCTCTTTTGTGCGGGGGAGTCAAGATTTTGCTCTCATCTTATACGAAACGTCAGTGGGCAGCGGTTATTTTGCTGCTTTTTCTGACCGGACTTGTTTATGTGCGGTCTTTAGAGATTGGCATTTTTTTTATTATGTTTATGATACTTGGCATGAAAAACGTTCCCGTAAAGAAGGTCTTTTATGTTGGTTTGCGTGTCTGGACGATATGTGCTGTTATTTTATGTCTTATCTCTTTTACCAGATTGGAAGATACAATATATCGTGTTCATAAAAAAATGGGAATGGGACATATTTTTCGTTGGAGTCTTGGATTTACACATCCTAACATTTTGCATATTACGTATCTTTTATTATGCGCCCTTATCATATACGAGTTGGCAGAGCGTTACAGTTTCAAACATTTCCTGGTGTTAATGCTTGGCAATGTGATAGTATTTCTTTATTCTGTCAGCTTTACCGGATTTGCTATTGCAGTGCTTCTTTTAGTGGGGGAATTATATGTGAAGCTCAGACCGAGATTTTGTTTTGTAGAAAAGCTGGCAGTTAACTTGGTACTTCCGTTTTGTATGATATTTTCTTTTGTATTACCAACCATTATATTTGTCCCGCGTTTCGCAGGGTGGGTTCAACGGCTGAATTTTCTGTTAAATACCAGACTTTTTCTTGCTAGACAGTATCTTGTACCGGAGTGTATGAGTCTTTTTGGATTAAAGATGTCTGATTTGGAACAGGGGAGTTTTGCGATTGATAATTCTTATGTATGGGGCTTGATAAATTACGGCATCATACCGTTTGCTCTGCTGATGATTGCTTATTTGATTCTTCTGGTCAATTATAGCAGCAAGCAGAAAACGAGGGAACTTGTCATTACGATTGCTTTTCTGGCAGCAGGTTTTACGGAACAGTTATTGTTCAACACCTCTTTTAAAAATATTACTTTGATTTTTCTTGGAGAGCTTCTTTTCAGACAAAAAGAGGGGGCGGAGGAATATTCTCTGATGCCGGTATTGCGGCAGAAAATGGAAAATCTCTTTCATAAATGTTATGATAAAGCAACAGAAATATGGTGGATGCGGCCGGAACCGTATCAGTGGGTAAAAGAACTTGGGAAATCACATAGAAAGCAGATAATTGCCGCTATTGCCGCAGGTATGGCGCTTGGCATTCTTCTGTGTACTGTTGTTTACAGAGAACCGAAAGGTTATGTTGTGCAAAGGTTTTATACCGACGGATTGTATGAAACATCTGTTTATCTGGAGAGTGAGGAAGATCCTGACTATGAGGGATATCGTGTTATGAACTATATAAATGCGGACACACCGATGCAGATTGTAGATGGAAATGCGGTCACGTTGGAAACCGTCAGGTATTATACAGGCAGTTTGCTAATAGGCGGGCTTTTGGGATATCTGCTTTGCGTTGGAACGATACTTTTAACAGACAGGGAGCGGCTATGAAGAAGGAATTGCAATATTGTGAGATATTAAAAACGAGGATCAATGTGACCGATATGGACAAAACGGTTCGTTATATTACGTCGCATTTAGAAGAACTGAAAGGAAACTATATCTGTGTTTCCAATGTGCATACAACGGTTATGGCTTATCGGGATGAGACATATAGAAAAATACAGAACAGCGGCGCCATGGCGCTTCCGGATGGACAGCCGCTGTCTATTGTCAGCCGCACCAGAGGATATAAGGAGGCTAAGAGAGTTCCCGGACCGGATTTGATGCCGGAACTTTTCAGCCTTTCACAGGAAAAAGGATACACGCATTATTTCTATGGCGGCTCGGAGCATACGCTGGAACAGCTGAAAAAAAAGCTTTTGGAAAAATATCCGGATCTGCAGATTGCAGGGATGTATTCCCCGCCGTACAGAGAATTAAGTGTAGAAGAAGACGCGCAGATAATAGAGCAGATTAACGCAGCAAAGCCTGACTTTTTGTGGGTGGCGCTTGGAGCGCCAAAGCAGGAAATCTGGATGTATCAGCATAGAAATAAGATACATTCGCTGATGATTGGTGTGGGCGCGGCTTTTGATTTTCTTGCGGGAACAGTGAAGCGTGCACCAATGTGGATGCAGAAATTGTGTCTGGAATGGGTCTATCGCATTTTTCAGGACCCGAAGCGGATGCTGCCCCGTTATTTAAATACAAATTTTGCTTTTTTGTATTATACGTATCAGGAATCAAGACAGCTTGCAAAACAGAAAAAAATCGCTGACCGTGCGGCAGATAGAAAATGTGGCAGGCGTCTCAGGATTGCCATGATAGGACATAAGCGGATACCCTCGCGTGAAGGCGGCGTGGAAATCGTGGTAGAGCAGATTTCCGTACGCCTTGCAGCATTAGGACATAAAGTTGATGCCTATAACAGGTATGGACATCATGTGTCAGGGAAAAAATATGATGAAGAATACGGGCGGGGGGAGAGAAAATACTATAAAGGCGTCCGCATACGTATCATCCCGACTTTTAGAAGTTCTAAATTAAATGCAATCGTTTATTCGTTTCTGGCGACACTACGTGCGCTTTTTATGCCGTATGATGTGATTCACTATCATGCGGAGGGACCGTGTGCGGTACTTTGGATACCGAAGCTGTTTGGCAGGCGTGTAATCGTTACGATTCATGGACTGGACTGGCAGAGGGCAAAATGGGGAAATTTTGCTTCTTTTATCATTAAGTTTGGGGAAAAGATGGCGGCAAAATATGCGGATGAAGTGATTGTGTTATCCGAGAATTTGAAACGGTATTTTAAAGATACGTATGGACGGGAAACCGTTTTTATTCCGAATGCCATTGATAAGCCCGAATGCATGGAAGCGGAACTGATTACAGAGAAATTCGGGTTGCAAAAAAATAGTTATTTTCTGTTTTTGGCAAGAATCGTACCGGAAAAGGGTGTGCATTACCTGATTGAAGCATTTCGTCAGATGAAGACCGATAAGAAATTAGTTATCGCGGGAGGCAGCAGTCAGGCGATAGAATATATGCAAAAAGTACATCGTATGGCGGCGGAAGATGAGCGTATTATTATGACGGATTTTGTGCAGGGACGTGTACTTGAGGAATTGTACTCCAATGCATATGCTTTTGTGCTGCCAAGCGATGTGGAGGGTATGGCAATCAGCCTTTTAGAAGCAATGAGTTTCGGCTGCTGCTGTCTTGTCAGTGATATTTGTGAGAATGTAGAAGTTGTGGAAGATAAAGCAGTTACTTTTGCGAAAAGCAATGTCAAAGATTTGCGGGAAAAGATGGTATATCTGTTAGAGCATCCTGAGATTGTGGAAGAGTATAAGAGACAGAGCAGTGATTTCATTTGTAATAAGTATAATTGGGATGATGTTGTGGAAGAAACATTGCAGGTTTATCAAAGGTGAGGGGTATCATGAAAATTTTACTTGTCAATAAATTCCTGTATCCAAACGGTGGGTCGGAAACCTATATTTTCGAATTGGGAAAACAGTTACGGAAAATGGGACATGAAGTGCAATATTTTGGTATGGAGCATGAGGGAAGAATTGTAGGAAACCGTGTAAAAAGTTATACTTCCAATATGGATTTTCACAGCGGAAAACTGCAGAAACTTTTCTATCCGTTTAAGATTATTTATTCTAAAGAGGCAAGAAAGAAGATTCGGCTTGTTTTAGATGATTTTGCACCGGATGTCGTGCACCTGAATAATATCAATTTTCAGATTACACCTTCGATTCTTTATGAAATAAAAGATTATGAGAAAAAGAATAAAAAATCAGTCAGAATTGTCTATACGGCACATGATTATCAGTGGGTCTGTCCGAATCATATGATGATGATTCCGTCTACGGGAGCGCTTTGCTTTGCCTGCCGCGGTGGAAAATTCGGCGCCTGTACGAAAAACAGGTGTATTCATAATTCCCGGATAAAAAGTCTGCTTGGAACGATAGAAGCTGAGTATTATAAAAGACGGAAAAGCTATGAGATGGTTGATACCATCATCTGCCCCAGTGCTTTTATGAAAGAACAGTTAGATACGGATGCCGTATTACAGAAAAAAACAATAATGCTTCATAACTTTGTAACACCTGCGGAGATGGAAGATGAAATCGGCACATGGGAAACGATAAAGTCCCGTCTGCCGGAGCGCTATGTACTCTATTTCGGGCGGTTTTCCGAGGAGAAAGGAGTTAAGACACTTTTAAAAGTCTGTCAGAATATGACGGATGTGTCATTTGTGTTTGCGGGAACGGGTCCGCTTACGGAAGAAGTTTCGCGGATACCGAATATACGGAATGTAGGATTTGTCAGAGGTGAAGCGTTAAAAAAGCTGATTGCCGGCGCGGAATTTTCTCTTTATCCTTCGCAGTGGTATGAAAATTGTCCGTTTTCCGTGATGGAATCGCAACTCTACGGCACTCCGATGATAGCGTCCTCGCTTGGCGGCACACCGGAACTGTTGCAGGATGGCGTGACCGGAGAACTTTTTGAAGCCGGAAATGCCGTAGAATTAAAAGAAAAAATTGCAAGGCTTTGGGAACACCCGGAAATTTGTGAAAAATACAGAGAAAACTGTAAAAACATAAAATTCGATACAATTGAGGAATATTGTGGTAAAATAGTGAGGAAAGTGTATAAATAGATTATGCTTGCATGAACCTAAAAACAATAGAGGGAAGAAATATATGGCAAGAAGGACTTTATATGGAACTGTTATCGTAACGTATCGCTGTAACGCCCACTGTAACATGTGCGACTGCTTTCGTGACCCAACCAGGCCGGAAGAAGAGATTACGTTAGAAGATATCAAAAAACTGCCGGAAATGGCGTTTACGAATATAACCGGAGGAGAGCCTTTTATCAGACAGGACATTCCGGATATTGTAAGAGAACTGTATAAGAAATCTGACAGGATTGTCATTTCCACCAATGGCTATTTTACAGACAGAATTATTGCGCTCTGCAAAGAATTTCCGAAAGTAGGCATCCGTATCAGCATTGAAGGTCTGCAGAAGACGAATGATGCCATCAGAGGGATTCCTGACGGGTTTAACAGAGGCTATACAACGCTTAAAACATTGGTCGAGATGAAGCATCCCGACGTAGGATTTGGTATGACGGTGCAGGATATGAACTGTGAGGATTTAGTGCCGCTTTACAATATCGCTAATGATATGGGCATGGAATTTGCAACGGCGACACTGCATAATTCTTTTTATTTCAGAAAGACAGACAATAAGATTGATGATAAATACAAAGTTGCACAGAACTTTGAGAAGCTGATTAACGAACTTTTGAAGAGCAAGTCTCCGAAGAAGTGGTTCCGCGCCTACTTTAACCATGGACTGATTAACTATATTTATGGAAATAAGAGGCTTCTGCCCTGTGATATGTCCAAAGACGCTTTTTTCATCGACCCGTTCTGTGATGTAATTCCCTGCAACGGCATGGAGAAAAAGGCCGTTATGGGAAATCTGCGGAATCAAAGCTGGGACGAGCTGTGGAATTCCAAACAGGCACAGGAAGTCAGGGCGTGTGCGAAAAATTGTGACAGGAACTGCTGGATGATAGGAAGCGCATCTCCTGCGATGCATAAATATATCTGGGTGCCCGGATGGTGGGTTGTGAAACACAAGTTCCTAAAGGGCGGAAAGTATAGTCTGAAGGAGAATAAGTTTATATAAGATGGAGAAAGCAAGAGTAGAATGGGTTGATATTCTAAAATTATTGGGTATTATTGCAATTTTTTGCGGACATTTGGGTGAAGGAGCTAAACAACTTCGTGATTTTGTGTTTTGTTACCATGTTCCCTTATTCTTTTTTGCTTCCGGTATTTTTGCAGATAATTTAAAAGAACTGAGTTTTAAAGATGCAGTTAAGAAACGTTTTGGGCAGATTATGATTCCGTATGCGTTTTTGACCGTTATTAATATGATAGTGATAATTGCAACATCAGATGAAGATTTTATCACTTACCTGAAATATATTAAGCAATTTATTTTTGGAATCAGAAATCAGATACCGGCAGGTTCCTTATGGTTCTTTTCCTGTATTTTTTGTACAGGGGTGCTTTTTGAAATATTGCGAAGGCTCTTAAAGAAAGATGCCTTAATACTGTTTGCGTCTGCGGCGTTATATTTTATTTCTATTACGCTTTTTCCGAACAATCCGAGTATACAGCCATCTTGGATATGGAATATTGATTCAGCATGTCATTATTTGATTTATTATACATTAGGCTATCTCTTACATACGAGGTTGATGAGGCTGATGGACTGGAAACAAGGGACGGATAAAAAGGCAGCAATCTTTTGGATTATCGGAACAGCGCTTTTGGCAGGGTATGTTATGTCGGTGTATCTACAGGAAGATATCATTGGGAATATTCTGAATCAGACAATTCCGGGATTTAGTATGATATATCCAGTGGTACGGGCAATGTTAATTATATTTTTAAATCTGATTCTGGCAAAAATATTAGAGGGCTTTCCCTTATTAGCCTATGCCGGAACTCAGACGCTTTGGCTGTGTGGGAATGAAATGGTAGTTAAGAAGATATTGGCGGCGACGGTTTCGGTTTTGGGAATGCAGATAGAAATAACAGGCGCTTTATCGGCAGTCATATATGCAGCAGTTATGACGGTAGTCATCATCAGAGTATTATTGCCTATAGAGAAAAAATTGTATCAACAATATCTGTTAAAGGGCGGAAAGTATAGTCTGAAGGAGAATAAGTTTATTGGGAACGACTGAAAACAAAGTCTGTTATCGGGGCATTGACGTAATGAAGTTCATAATGGCGCTGTTTGTAGTGGTATTACACACGCATCCCCTTTTCAATGTTAATGAAACGCTTAGTTTTCTAACTGCTGATATTATAGGAAGAACTGCTGTGCCTTTTTTCTTTACAGCAACCGGATTTTTGCTGGAAAAGCAGATAGGGCAGCAGAAGAAGAAAAGAGAGATTATCGGTCCGTATATCAGAAAACTATTGTTTCTGTATTGTGTCTGGACGATGGTATATCTGCCGATTATTATATATGATAAAATTATTGTTTCCGATATGCCGTTGACATATAATTTATTTGTGATGCTCAGAGATTTCTTTTTCACCGGTTCTTATTCACATTTGTGGTATTTGCCGGCAACTGCGGTAGGTCTTGTTATTGTGTATGCACTCAGACGATATGCGGGTGAGTGGGGATGCGCCATTATATTGTTTGTCCTGTTTTGCATGGGGCTTCTTACACAGTCATATTTCGGACTGCTTTTAGAAATTGTTCCTGTGGACGGCTTGTTATGGAAGTTAATGAAACTGGTCAAAATGGTCATGGTTACTTGCAGAAACGGTATTTTCTTCGGCAGTATCTTTCTTTATATGGGAACGTGGATTGCACGATGCAATATAAAAACAAAAGCATATATTGCCGGTTTGGGTTTGAGCATATCAATTGTGCTTTTCGCTGTGGAAGCATCTTGTTTGCAAAAAACAGGAACAGTAAGGGAACGGGATATGTACTTGATGCTGCTCCCGGTAGTATTTTTTCTGATACAGTTTGCGTTGGCTCTTACTGTAAAGACAGACACAGTATTTTTAAGAAAGATGAGTATTAATATTTATTTTGTTCATATGATTTTCAGATTTGTCTATAGGACATTTATCGGAGAGCATTATAACTATGGTCTGCGGTTGTTTGGATTTACGTTATGTGGGGCGTTTGTTGTCTCTTATATAATGTATCTGTTTGGGAAAAGAAAAGCGCAAACGGAGAAAATCCCGATAGGCACAGAAAGGACGAAAATGTAATGGTAAAGTGGATAAGAAAGGCAGTGTGGCTGTTATTCATCGTAATTATCGGATATCTGCTGATAGCAAGCATTTTCAGTACATGCTATCTGGGCGGATACCGATATATGACTGCGTTGGGGGGGGCGGTAGAAACCAATATAGAGCATACTTTTTATATCAGAGATGCCTATTTGCAGCATATTGTGTTGTTTCTTGTTTTTTCCTGCCTGCTTCTTTTCTTTCGGTGGGAAGGCAGCCGGAAAATCTTTTCAGAAAAATATTTTGGATTTATTATATGCATTGCTGTTGCCGTGATATCTGTGCTGATTGTGGCGGCGGGACAGTATTATCCTAAATTTGACCAAAAACATGTTATAGAAGCGGCGGCTGCATTAAATGAACATGATTATTCTGATTTTGATGTGGGAAATTATCTATTTGTTTTTCCTTTCCAGACGGGCGCCGTTTTGTATTATCAATTATTATCGCTTTTATTCGGCAATCTGAATTATGTGGCGTTTGAAATTGTGAATGCCGTCTGGATTGTCCTTGCAGTTTGGCTATTTGCGAAAATTTCCGGTCTCTTATGGGAAAAGGAGAAAGGGTATGAGGCAGGAACTGCGGTTCTTTGCCTGCTGTTTCTGCCTTATCTGCTGTATGTTACATTCCTCTATGGAACGGTAGTCGGCATGGCATTTGCTCTATTATCTTTCTACGCCATGCTTCTATATGAGCAGGAGAGAAAACCGCTCTGGCTGTTAATGAGCGGATTAAGTATGGGGATTGCAACTGTTGTAAAATCTAATTATATGATTTTTATGATAGCGGAAATAATATATCTGCTGCTTGGCTGTTTATCCGATAAGATTACGAATTTTAAGAAAAACATGCCCAGACTTCTTCTGATAGCTGTGCTTCTTGTTTGTTTCTTGGCAGGCAGATGCGGTGTGAATGCGCATATTAACAGGCTGAATAATGGGAATGATGTGAAAGGGATTCCGATGCTTGCCTGGGTAGCAATGGGATTGCAGGATGGCAAAGCGGCTCCGGGATGGTATAATGGATATAATAATGGTGTTTTTATAGAAAATGATTATGATTATGATAAGACACAGGCAGCGGTAAAAGAGGAGATAAAACGGATTGTGACGGGGTATCCGCGGGATATTACGACAACTGTCAGTTTTTATGTTAAGAAAGTATCGTCTCAGTGGAACAATCCGACATTTCAATCCTTATGGATATTGGAAAACCGGGAGGGGAAGAATGGACTTGACTGGCTTCTGCAAGGGAATGGACGATATTTGTATATTCTGTTTGTTAATTTGCTGCACACGTGGATTTTGGCGGGAACGTTTTTGTATGCTTTGTTTCGCTATAAGGCAGGCAGTCTGAAAGAAATCATTCTGCCCATTACGTTTATCGGCGGTTTTGTGTTCCATTTATTTTGGGAAGCGGAAGGCTTATATGCTATCTTATATTTTCCGCTGCTGCTTCCTTTAAGCGTATGCGGATATGGAGAATGGAAGAAGTGGCTTTGTGGCTGTAAGCGTGAAATTATAGAGAATGGATGGAAGACGGAGACCGGAAAGCGCTTAAAGAGAAAACTGACTGTTGGCTTCATCATTGTGGTATTAATCTGCGCCGGTTCCTATACGGAGCCGTTTGCCAAGATGATTGCACGAAATGAAAATACGGGAGCATTTGATACGTATACACAGGAAACGGTGAATGAAGAGGATGCGCTGCCGGAGTAATAAGGAAGGACGAAGAGATGTTTCATAAGTTAAACTATATTTTCTCCAAAACAGATAAGATTAAAATATTTTTCCTGATGATAGCTGTTGTTGTTGGAAGTTTTTTGGAATTGCTGGCTGTTTCCATTTTTTCACCTTTTATTGACCTGATTATGACATCAGATGCGTTGGAAGAAAGCAGTATAATATCCTATATTTATCATTTATTTTCATTTCGGAGTATAGAACATTTCCTTGCTTTGCTTGCAGGCGGGATTATTATCATCTATGTTGTAAAGGATATTTATACGATTATAGAGAAAAATGCCATTTATAAATTTTCATATAAAATTCAGAGAAAGATTTCTACGGATTTATTGAAGGCATATATGAGGGAGCCTTATACATTCCATTTGAACAAAAATATTTCCGTACTCCAAAGGAGTATGCAGGAAGATACGGACCAGTTCACGAAAGGAATCATTCACCTGATGGAAATGGTTGCTGAGGCAAGTGTCTGCGTTGCAATCGGTATTTATTTGTATATTGTGAGCAAATCTATTACGGTGATTATCGTTGGATTGTTGATTCTTTGTCTGGCTGTATTCTCCCTGATATCCAAAAAATATTCCAGTGCATGGGGCAGGGAAGGACAAGCGTATAAGTCCAAGATTTATCAGTGGATGAATCAGTCTTTAGGCGGCATTAAGGAAATAAAGGTTCTTAATAGAGAAGAGAGTTTTATCAGACATTATGACAGCTATTTTGCAAAATATGTCAGAGTACTGCGGTTGAATCGTTTGATTGGGGTTGTGCCCAAATATATTATAGAAATGGTATGTATGACCGGGCTTCTTTTGGCGATTATCTTTAAAATCTTTTTCGGTCAAAAAGATTTGCTGGAATTTGTTCCCCAGCTTGCGGTTTTTGCGGTAGCAGCTTTCCGCCTTCTGCCGTCAGTCGGGAAAATAAATGAACATATGTCGGCAGTGTTATATGCAATGCCTTCGGTAGAGCTAATCTATAATGATTTGCGGGAGATAGAGCGTCTTACCGAGGCTGTGAAAACGGATGCGGATCATACGGATGAGGCATGGAAGCTGCGGGAGAAGATTGAAGTGAAGAATGTCACTTACCGCTATCCGGATGGAGAGGTAAATGTTATTGATAAAGCAAACTTTTTAATTCAGAAGGGAACGACAGTAGCTTTTATTGGTACATCAGGGGCAGGAAAATCAACGATGGCAGATATATTACTGGGGCTTTTGGAGCCACAGAGCGGCAAGATATACGCAGATGGAATGAACGTATATAAAAACCTGCCCACATGGCAGAAGGAAATAGGATATATACCGCAGTCGATTTACCTGTCGGATGATACGATTAGAAATAATGTGGCGTTTGGCGTGGATGAGAAAGAGATAGATGAGCAGGCGGTAATAAATGCCTTGCAACAGGCACAGTTATATGATTTTGTAGACAGCCTTCCGGAAGGACTGGATACTTATGTGGGTGACAGAGGTATCAGATTGTCCGGCGGGCAGAGACAGCGTATCGGCATCGCGAGAGCGCTTTACCATGATCCGGAGATTTTGATATTGGATGAGGCAACCTCGGCGCTTGACAATGATACGGAATCTGCTGTTATGGAAGCAATAGAAAAGCTTCACGGTGAAAAAACTATGATCATCATTGCGCATAGGTTAACAACCATACAGAATGCAGATGTAATTTACGAAGTTGAGAACAGCGAAGTAAAGAGGAAAGAAAAGCAGGATGTGTTGAAATAGAGCAGAAAACACATGAGGAAATATAGATGAAAAGAGTGATAAAAGATATTTTGGCACAGATTGACTACCTGCTTTATCGGACAGGGCTGAAAAAATGCCATATTAAAGTGCATAGCGTTGAGGAAACAATAGACGAATTGATTCATACGAATAAGAGTATGATACGATTCGGTGATGGGGAAGTTACGATGATTCGGGGAAGAAGCCTGAAACTGCAGCAGGTAGAACCTGAAATTATCGACGGATTAAAAAGACTGTTGACGTATGAACATGAGAATATGTTTGTCACCATTCCGGAAATATTTGATGATTTGTCCATTTATCGAAAAGAGAGCAGACAGTTTTGGAAAGATCATTTACTTTTTTCACGAAAAATATATGAGAAATACTGTAATCCGACCAGAGTATATTACAACACTTCCGTTTCCAGATTCTATTATGCGCTGGAAGATAAAAGCATGTGCAGACAACAGGCAGAAAGCATTAAGGAAATCTGGAGAGATAAAGATGTTGTTGTTATAGAAGGAGAAAGAACGCATAACGGCGTAGGGAATGATTTATTAGACAGTGCAGGAAGCGTGGAAAGAATTATCGGCCCGAGCAGTGATGCTTATAAAAAACTGGATGAGCTGTTTGCATATTGTAAAGAATATCCAAAGGATAGATTGTTTTTGGTTTCCTTAGGTGTTGCGGCGAAATTCTTAGTTGAAAAACTCTTTTTAGAAGGGTACAGAGCGCTTGACATCGGCAATCTGGATATGGAATATGAATGGTATCTGCATCAGGCAAAATATAAAGAAAAAGTATCCAAGCATGATATTATCGGGGAAGAGGCAAACAGGAATGCCGGATATCATGAATATCTTGCACAGATAAAAAAGAGGATTGTCATATGAAAGTATTATATATGTCTCATAGATACCATACAAATCAAACAACCATTATGAAAGGCTGGAAGGAAAACGGACATGAGGTTCGGTTTTTAAGTCAATATGCCGGTAAAGTGGAAGATTATACGTATGTACAACCTATTGTAGTAGGGTATTCCCGCTTATTTATGGCATTTGATTATCTTTATGTACATTTTCTTAAGCGGAATGATCCGTTTGCTATTGATATGAAGCTGAAATGCGGCGTCCCGCCGCTGTTTAAACTGGCAAAATACATTAAGGAGTTTGAACCCGATATTGCAATTATCCGTGAGCGTTCTATTTATACGATCTGCATGAATGCCATCTGCAGGCATTATCATATTCCGACAATACTTTACAATTTGAGTCCTGTTTGGGATAAGCCGAAGAAAATGGATCTCGCACATAAAATTGTATGGAAACTGACGCCAAAGTACCGGATGACGCCGACGAATCTGGTGGGAATTGATTTTACGGGACTTGTAAAAGATGAATACGGATACTGGGCGCCGTTCTTGATGGAACCACAGGTAGCGCCGGAAGAAAGGACTTATTTTGCCGATAATCGTATCAATATTTTTTGTATTGGAAAATATCAGGAGCGTAAAAATCATCAGATGATGATAGAGGCGGTAGAGGAACTGCTTCCGAAATACAATCTTCATTTAACGATTGCTGGAGAAATATCCAATCCTTTTCATGAGAAGTACTATCAAAAGGTAGTTGCTTATGTTAAAAATCATCAATTAGAAGACAGAGTCACCTTTTTAGTAAATTTGAACAGGCAGCAGGTTTCCAAAGAGTATAGCAAAGCTGATGTGTATGTGCTTCCGGCAACGGGTGAGCCGGCATCTATTACAGTGATAGAAGCAATGGCACATTCCATACCGGCTGTCAGTGGCACTGACAATGGAACTGCAAGCTATATAGAATATGGGAAGACAGGTTATGTCTTTGAAGATAATAATAAAGAAGATTTAAAAGATAAATTAGAAAAAATCATATGTGACAAGGACAATCTAAAAAAAATGGGCGCTGCAGGATATCAGCATGTGAAGGATAATTTTCAGTTCAAAAACTATTATGAGCGGATAGAGGAAATTCAGGAAAGACGAAAGAAAGAGAAATAGTATTGGAGGCTGCTTTTCATGAAATGTGCAGAGGCTAAAAAAAGATATGCTCAGATACTTGTTTTGTTCTTACTGGGGATAGGATTTTATTTATTTTCCGGTCAGGAATGGATGGTATTGGAGAAGGATTCTCAATTTTATTTGGATGCGACAACAAATATGTCCGGAGTTATGCCGATATATCCATTATTTTTATCTGTTGTAAAATATATTTTTGGGGAAACTTTGTATCTGGATGCTGCAGTTGTGATTCAATCTATTATCGCCATACTCTTTACCATGATTTTTGTGTTATATTTGCAATATACTTTTCGGTTGAAATTTATAGAAACGATATTGTTTTACATTGGTGCGATGCTGCCATTTGCGATTGACCTTCCCAGAGTGTGTGCCACACATCAGATGATGACAGAGAGTCTGGCATTTTCTTTTTTTTATATTTATTTTATGTTTTTAATGCAGTATGTATTATCCGGAAAAAGAAAATGGGTATTTGTTACTACAGGAATGGCAGTTTTTATGGCGCTAATTAGAAGCCAATTGCTTTTTTTAATAATTATTACTGCAATTTTTTTTGTATGTATGGAGTTTGCGAAAGGCAAGAAGAGCAGGGGTATAAAAAGATGGATAAAAGCAGGACTGAATCTTTTATTATGTGTAGTAATATCGTATTTGTTAGTGCTGTTTGTTTATAAGGTCAAGGAGAGTTATTATGTATATGTATTGCCGGTTGTCAATAACTGGAGTCAGAATACGGAAGTGGAAGTATCAGAAAGTAAAAATGAAGAAAAAGAGAATGAATTAACAGCAGAATCTGAAGAAATAAAATATCAGGAAACAATGTCTCAAATGACACATCTTATTATTATAAGAGGATTGTTTGAAGCTGATGAAGAAGACGTTATATTATTTGAGACGCCGGAAATGCAGGAAATATTCAGAAGAGTATATGACGAGGTAGATAAAAGACAGTATCGCTATGAATATGCAGAGCCGGGGTTATATATGTGGAAAAATTTAGTAAAGGATAAGATTGCAAATGTTGCTGTTGAGACAATTGGAAATTATTTGAGCGAAAATCCGGAGATTCATATAGATAAAGAAGAAGTTATGAGAGAACTGGGGATGAAGGTGCTGTTGAAGCATTTTGACAGATATCTGTATCATTCTATTAGATTAATGATTGTTGGATTTATTAGCAGCGTCTTTTTTCAGATAGAAAAAATATACTTGCTATGTCATCTTATAACACTATTTTTATTTGTATTTAGTATATGGGGGATGTTATATTGTATTAAGTATAAAGGGGAAAAGAATGTTGTAGTTTTTGCAGGCATGGCGGTGGGATTTATTTGTCTGTTAGTTGGCGTGATTACTTTAGTGTTTGTGCCGCTGCAAAGATATATGGTGTATGCTATGGGAATTTTTTATTGCAGTTTGTATTTGTTAATGAAAGAGACAGTGCTCATTACTGCAAAGAGATTTCCAGATAACCGGGTATTGGCTGTAGCAGCAAATATTTTAGAATGAGGATTGCCATGGAGAAAAAAGATATTAAAGTTCTGATTATTATTCCGGCTTATAATGAAGAAGAGAATATTGCCGAAGTGATAGAGCACTTGACTTCACAGCTTACGGCGGGAACTTTGGATGTACGTATGTCTGTTGATTATTTGATTATTAACGATGGCTCCGGAGATTCTACTTTGGAAATATGCAATAAGCAGCATTTTCAATATTTGAATCTGTCAATCAATCTGGGAATCGGCGGTGCGGTTCAGGCCGGTTATATTTATGCCGGGAGAAACGGATATGATATCGCAGTACAGATGGATGGAGACGGGCAGCACGATATTGCTTATCTGGAAGATATGTTAAAGCCGCTTTTGGAAGATAAGGCAGATATTGTGATTGGTTCACGCTTTTTGAAAAAAGAGGGTTTTCAGTCATCGCAGACAAGACGAATTGGTATTGGTATTCTGAGTTTGTTAATTAGAATAACAACCGGACGTAAAATCATAGATGTAACAAGCGGATACCGCGCAGTGAATCAAAAGTTTATTACCATCTATGCGAATGATTATCCGACCGATTATCCGGAGCCGGAAGCAATCGTTACAGCGGTTATGCACAGAGGCAGAGTGATGGAAGTGCCGGTTCAAATGAAAGCAAGGGAAGGCGGTAAAAGTTCCATTACATTCCGTAAATCTATATATTATATGATAAAGGTTACACTGGCGATTTTGGTCTGCCGGTTGAGTTATGGAATCAGGCGGGCGCCTGTGGATGTTAATTTACAGACTGAGAAGGGAGTAGAGTGATAGAGATGATTCCTTCTACATTGAGATTTTTTTTGATTATAGCGGTAATATGCTATTTCATCATTATATTGTATTTTTTGAAGCAGAGAGCATTGAATCTGAAATATACGCTTTTATGGCTGCTGGCGGGTGTTGTAATGGGACTGCTCGTTATTTTCCCGGAGCTGTTAGTACGCATCATTCATATTTTCGGTATTGAAGACAATATGAATGGGCTTTTTATCATATGTATTGCCTTTATACTGATGATTTTGATGGCGCTTACTTCGATTGCATCCAGACAAAATATGAAAATTAGATTGCTTGTGCAGGAAATAGCTATTTTGGAGAAGAGAATTCGGGAGTTGGAAGCAGATACAGGGAAGAGGGGACAGGATGAATAATAAGAGAATACTAATTACCGGATTTTCGGGGTTTGTGGCAAGACATTTTGTTGATTATCTGCATGCTTTAAACATTGATGTGGAAATATATGGAATAGATATCAGAGAGCCTTTATATGACGTTGGGCAGTATTTGCCAAAATTGAAAATCAGGTTCAGAGTATTGGATATGACGGACGTTGGACAGCTGGCAGATTTATTCCGTGAGTTTACCCCTGATTATATTCTACATCTGGCGGCATATAGCAGTGTTGCATATAGTTGGAAAAATCCGGCTGAGAGCTTTATGAATAACAGCAATATATTCCTAAACCTGATTCATGCAGTTCAGGAGTATAATCCGGAGTGCCGGGTTCTGTCTGTCGGTTCTTCAGAAGAATATGGGAATGTGGACAAAGATAATTTACCAATCAGAGAAAATCAGCCGTTGCAGCCGACCAGTCCATATGCTGTTGCGAGAGTATCGCAGGAAATGTTGTCTAGGATATTTTCAGAGACCTTTCATTTGAATATTATTCTGACCAGGTCTTTTAATCATATCGGACCCAGACAGGATGACCGTTTTGCTGTTCCCAGTTTTATCAGCAGAATTTTGGAAATTAAACGAAAAGGTTTAAGTTGTGGGGAGATTGAAACAGGCGACATTACGGTCATCCGTGACTTCGTTGATGTTCGGGATGTCGTGCGGGCATATTATTTGCTGCTTTTAAAAGGAAAATCAGGTGAGGTATATAATATTTGTTCAGGGAAGGGCGTTTCGCTTCAGGATTTGATAGATGTGATTGCCGGGCAAGTGGGAGTGGAGGTTACGACGAAAATCAATCAGGCATTCATAAGGCCAAGAGATAATATGATTACAGTCGGTTCCCCGTTTAAAATCGAGTCAGAGTTGGGGTGGCATCCGGAAATCAGTTTGTATGATACGATACACGACATGATCCAGTTTAAAGAACAAGGCTGAGAAAGGAACATAGCTTATAAAATGGAAAAAATCGCGATTGATTTACTATGGCTCCGTCCCGGCAAAGTCGGCGGGACAGAGTCTTATATTAGGAATTTGTTGGATAGTTTTATGAAATTGAAAGAGGATTTTGATTTTACGCTGTTGGTGTCTTTGGATAATGCGGATACTTTTCGGAAATATGAGGAAGACAGGCGGTATCATCTTTTAGTTGCAAATATTGAGTCAGCGAATATAGCAAAACGTATTATATGGCAGAACTTATTTCAAAACCGGCTGCTTCGGAAGCATGGTTTTAAAAAATGCTTTGAACCTGTATATTGTAAGCCCTGGCTGAATGGGGGCATTCAGTATACCTGTGTCATTTTTGATTTGCAGGCACTTCATTATCCCGAATACCATCCGTTTCACGAGGTAGCATATTCCAGATTGTGCTGGAGAATGGATGTTATGAATGCGGCGCGGATTATGACTACTTCCCATTGGGTAAAAGAGGATATCGAACAGAAATATCATAGAGATGACATTAATGTCATTTATGTACCTATTTTAATTAAGGAAGATGAAGTAGTAGATTTTGAACTGCTCCGAAAGAAATACCATATTGAAAAGGAACGGTTTTTTTATACGGTATGCCAGATGATACCGCATAAAAATCTTCGGACATTGATTGATATGATAGACCGGATTGTGCATGGAAATTATGATTTGCCGGACAAGCTGGTCATCAGTGGTGTCAATGGCAACGCAGCAGAAGAACTGAAAAAGCAGATTATGGATAAAGGCTTGCAGGATGCAGTTATTCTGACAGGATTCGTCAGCAATGAAGAGAGAAATTCGCTGTATCAGAATTGCCATACATTCCTGTTCCCAAGTGTCTTTGAAGGGTTTGGAATGCCGCCGATAGAAGCTATGCTTTTCCATACACGCGTCATTACGACCAGATGCGCCTCCATCCCGGAGGTTACGCAAGGGAAAGCTGTTTATGTAGATGATCCGTATGATGCAGAAGAATGGATTGAAAAACTTCTGGAAAAACAAGCGCAGGAAACTATGGATTTCAGTGTGTATGATCCGGAAAGAATTTCAAAGAAATATCTGGATTTTTTGAAGGAGCCGATATGGAAGAAAAGATAAGCGTCATATTAGTGAATTATAATGGGAAAGAATACAATGATAAATGCATTTCCTCGATACTGGATAGTACCATCAGGCGTCAGATTCAGATAGTTGTAGTGGATAATGCGTCTACGGATGATTCTCTGGAACTGCTGAAAAAAAACTGGGGATCCCATGAGCAGGTAAAGATACTCTCTTTGGATGAAAATTATGGATTTTCCAAAGCGAATAATGAAGGTATTCGCTGGTCATTGGAACAGGGAATAGAGTACTTTCTGCTTTTGAATAACGATACCGAAATACAGCCGGATGCGATAGAGAAGATGATTCATTATCAGAAGGAAAAGAATGGGATAATTGTTCCTAAGATTTTATATAGCGATAGAAGGGATACTATCTGGTGTGCCGGGGGCAGTTTTACGCCAATTTTGAGGAAAGCTGTTCAGAGAGGGTTTAATCAGACCGATAAGAGACAGTTCGATGTAAGCGTGGAGTGTCAGTTTGCCAATGGATGTGCTTTGTTTTTGTCAAAAGAGGTTGTGGGTAAGATAGGTTATTTGGATGAGCGGTTCTTCCTTTATTATGAAGACGTGGAATACAGTATGCGTGCAGAGAAGAAAGGAATCGGCATATGGTACTGCGCAGAGGCTGTTGTATTCCATAAGGTAAATGGTTCTACGAAAGGGAATGAAAAGCCTGCTAATGCCTATTATATTACAAGGAACTGGCTGCTTTGTAATAGTCTTTATTTTCGTGGCAGGCAACATTGGAATGGGAAGTTCTATGTTTTCTTTCTGTATTTCTTCTGCAATCGGCTTGCATGGATGCTGATTTGGTTTTTGCAGGGAAAACGGGAGATGTGCAGGGCGCAGGTCAGAGGAATCAGGGATTTTTTTAGGGAGAAATGGGGGAAGCTTGTCTTTTTATGATAAGTTTGTTATACTGATTTTGCATACATTTGAAAGATTTTAGGGGCATTTCATATGAAAAAAGGGTATTACATTCATTTTCAGGGAAGGTCCTCCATTGGTATCAGTAAAAAAATTGATATGCAGATGGAGGAATTTGCCCAACATTATGATATAAAAGAACTTGAAGTTCCAACACCGGTCAGGTCGCTTGTATTGAGAGTGCTTGGCTTATTTCCTACGGCATCTATAACCAGAGATTATCAAAAAGCATTTGAAGAATTAGACAATCCGGATTTCATATATGCGCGCCGTACTGTAGCAGATAGAGCATATTTAAGATTTTGGAAGCAAGTAAAAGAAAAATTTCCTAATTGTAAGATTATTATAGAGATTTTCACTTATCCATATGATAAAGATGATTTTGCGAAGTGGGATGCGTGGCCGTTTTATATCAAGGAACGGATATATCGTGGAAATTTAAAAAAATATGTTGACAGATTCGTGACATACTCGGATGACAAAGAAATTTTCGGGGTGCCGACAATTTGCACAACGAATGGTGTCCAAGTAGAGCGTATAGCGATTGTTAAAGGAGAATACCAAGATAATAAAATAACTTTGCTTGGAGTAGCCTATATGCAAAGGCATCACGGATATGAGCGAATCATCGAAGGAATGAGAAAATACTATCAAAATAAGGGTAATAGATACATCGTGGAGTTTTTGCTGGTCGGTGATGGACCGGAGAAAGCAAAATATCAAGGTTTAGTAAAGAAGTATAGATTGCAGGATTATGTAAAATTCTATCCGACTATGTCCGGTAAACAGTTGGATGAGATGTATGATGGCAGCGATATAGCATTGGCATCTTTTGGAATGTATAAGTTAGGCATTTATGAGAAATTGGGAGCATTAAAAACGAGAGAATGTCTGGCAAAGGGAATGCCTCTTATTACAGGGTGTGAGATAGAGGGGCTGGAAGATGATTATAAGTATGTCAAGAATTTTCCCAATAATGCGACAAGCGTGGATATAGAAGAAGTTGTTAAATTCTATGAGAAAATAAAACAGGAGAATCCGGATAAAAAGGCAATTGCCAATTGTATTCGCGAATATGCCATTCAGCATGTTAGTATGAAGTCAGTTATGCAGCCTATTATAGATTATATAGAAAGTTGAGAAAAAAATGATAGTTCATATTGTTGGAAACAGACCACAGTTTATTAAATTGGCACCGCTTTATCATGAATTAGAAAAAAGAAACTATGAACAGCTCATTATTCATAGTGGACAGCATTATGATGCTAATTTATCTGAAATTTTTTTTGAAGAGCTGGCGATACCGCAGCCCTATGTCAATCTGCAGGTGGGAAGCGGAAGTCATGCAGAAATAACTGCACGGGCAATGCTTGGATTGGAAAATGAACTGATAAAGGCACAACCGGATTTGTTGATTTTATATGGAGATACGGATACAACGCTGGCGGGAGCGTTGGTTGCATCCAAATTGAATATACCTGCAGCGCATGTGGAAGGCGGAGAGAGAACTCATCATAAGGAGAATCCGGAAGAATGTAATAGAATTGTATCGGACCACCTGTCGGATATCATATTCTGTTCTGATAAAATATCGGTAGAAAGCGCCGGGAAAGAAGGATTAGGAGAGATATCTTTTTGGACCGGAGATATTATGTATGATACATTTCTTTCCGCTGTTCAAAAGAGCGAAGATACGCATGAGAAGGAAGAAATTATTTTAATGACATGGCATAGACAGGAAAATACGGAAAGCAAGGAACGAATGGAGAGTATTATCCGTTTCCTTAAAATGCTGAACGGAAAGATTATCTGTCCTATGCATCCGAGAACAAGGAAATGCTTGAAAAACTTTGATTTGTGGGAGGAAATTCAGAGCATAGAAAATATAGAAATTATCGAGCCAGTCGGGTATTTGGAAATGATTGCATTAATGCAGTCAGCCAGATTGATTGTTACGGATTCAGGAGGTGTGTCCAAGGAGTCTTCTTTTGCCGGAGCGAAATGCTTATTTATGTTGGATTTGGATGTGTGGGATGATTTGGTAAAGGCAGAGTGGATTTTCAAAGTTAATCCTGAAAGTGAAGAAAGCGTAAGGCAGGCTCTTTTATTTGCACAAAAAGCGGAAAGAGTTGATGAAAAAAATCGTCCAAAATATTATGGCGACGGACATACGGCGGAAAAAATAGTTGATTTATTGGAGCAGCATTCATTTATTTAGTTTATAGAAGAGGGAATATACTATGAGATATGCATTAATTGGATGTGGTAGAATATCGCCAAACCATTTCGCAGCGGCCAAAGCAAATAATCTTGAAATAGTAGCCATTTGTGATTTGGTGGCCGCCAATATGAGAGATAAAATGCTGAAATTTGATTTGGATGATACCGTAAAGCAGTACACTGATTTTGAAGAAATGCTTCAAAATGAGCATCCGGAATTGGTAGCAATTGCAACTGAGAGCGGTAAACATGCCGATATTGCACTTAAATGTTTGGATTATGGATGTAACTTAATTATAGAAAAACCGATTGCATTATCCATAGAAGATGCTGATAAGATTATTGAGAAAGCAAATCGTCTGCATTTAAAAGTATGTGCCAGTCATCAAAACCGCTTTAATAAATCCATTCAAAAAATTCGTGAGGCCGTAGAGAAGAATCGGTTTGGAAAAATGTTTTATGGAACTGCGCATATCAGATGGTGCAGAGACCGTGAATATTATGACAGAGCTACTTGGCGGGGCACTTGGGAACAGGACGGCGGCGCTTTGATGAATCAATGTATTCATAATATTGATTTATTGCGTTGGATGATGGGAGATGAAGTCGAAGAGGTAGTAGGTATGACAGACCGCCTTCATCATAACTATATTGAAGCAGAGGATTTGGGAATTGCACTCATAAAGTTTAAAAACGGATCTTATGGAATTGTAGAAGGTACAACGAATGTCTATCCTTGTAATTTAGAAGAGACTCTATATTTATTTGGAGAGAAAGGAACTGTTAAAGCAGGGGGAACATCTGTTAATATTATTGAAGAATGGCGTTTTTCCGATATGCTTGATAATCCGGAAGATGTTAAAAGGCAGTTTAATGAAAACCCACCGAATGTATATGGATATGGGCATACACCATTATATGCAGATGTAATTGATGCAATTCAAAATGACAGAAAGCCTTATGTAGATGCAGAAGCGGGAAAAAGAGCATTGGAGTTGGTATTGGCAATATACCAGTCTGCTTATACAGGAGTCTCAGTGAAACTGCCATTAGAAAAATGTGCTACAACAGATTTTAAAGAGAGGTTTCAATGACGAATAAAGAAAAATATATCCAGTTTTGCGAGAATGTATATGTCCCGATATATTCCAAGACATGGTGGATGGATACGGTATGTCAGCCGGAAAACTGGGATGTCTGGCTATATGAGAAAGGAAATGATATTCTTGCGGCAATGCCATACTATATGGAAACAAGAGGAGCATATAAATATATTACCAAAGCGCCTTTGACCCAGAACAATGGCATTATTTTTAAATATTTTAAAGACAGTAAACCGGAAACAAAAGCAAAGTTTCAAGAGCATGTAATTGATGAAGCAAATGAGTTCATTGAATCAATGGGCTTGGATGTATACGAGCAGCAATATCATTACAGCTTTGATAACTGGCTTCCTTTTTATTGGAATCAATATACTTCAATGACAAGGTATACTTATGTATTGGAAGATACTTCGGATTTGGATGTATTGTGGGATGGCGTGTCATCAAGTTATAGAAATATTATTAGAAAAGGCTATAAAATTGCAAATGTTTGCGAAGGAAATGATGCAGATGAATTTTGGAATCTGCATAAAAATGTTTTTAGTAAACAAGGATTAGAATGCCCATTTCCGTATGATTTATGGATACGTTTGTATGAGACATGCAAAGCGCATGATTGTGGGAAAATATTATATGCAAAAGATGAAAAGGATCGAATTTTGAGTATTATTTTCCTGATTTGGGATGAACAGTCTGTGTATCATTTACTCGGTGGAAGTATGCCGGAATATCAGAATATGCAGACATATGATATGTTAATTTGGGAAGGTATAAAGTTTGCCTCACAAATGCATTTGAAATATGATTTTGAAGGCTCCGTCATAAAAAGGATATCAAAATCCATGCGCCAGTTCGGAGGAAAGCCAATGCCGTATTTTAGAATACGAAAGGTTTTTAATCCTGAGATAATAAGAGCTGAAGCTGAAAAACAGATATTGTCATTGGAAAAATAAGAAAGGCATGGTTATTAATATGGAATTTCGTGATTTAAAAACGCAATATCTGAAACATAAAGATGCAATAGATTCTGCTGTACAGAATGTGCTGTTGAGTGGACATTTTATAGGAGGAGAGCCTGTTGCAGAATTGGAAGAGAAACTGGCGGATTATGTAGGCGTCAAACATTGTATCACCTGTGCTAATGGCACGGATGCCCTGCAGTTGGCTTTAATGGCTTGGAATATAGGTGAGGGTGATGCCGTATTTGTTCCTGATTTTACATTTTTTTCGACTGCGGAAGTCGTTCCGTGGTTAAAAGCCGTTCCTGTTTTCGTAGATGTAGATGAGAATACTTTTAATATATCTGCACAATCATTGGAGGAGGCAGTTCAGCGTATTCTGAAAGACGGCAAACTGGTTCCTAAGGCAGTAATTGCAGTTGATTTATTTGGACAGCCCGCAGATTATAGCGCGATTAGAAGTGTAACAGAGAAATATCATCTGCTTCTGTTAGAAGATGGAGCGCAGGGATTTGGCGGAAGAGTTGGTGAAAAAAGGGCATGTAGTTTTGGTGACATTGCAACGACTTCTTTTTTCCCGTCTAAACCGCTTGGATGCTATGGCGATGGCGGCGCCGTATTTACGGATAATGATGAATGGGCAGAATTGATTCGTTCTTTTAAAGTGCATGGAAAAGGTGCAGATAAGTATGATAATGTAAGAATCGGGATGAATTCCAGGTTAGATACATTGCAGGCTGCGGTTTTAATTGAGAAACTGAAATTTTTGGATGAAGAATTGGCGCGATGTAATGATACGGCAGCGGAATATACGAAACTGTTAAGCGGCATTGTAAAGACGCCGGTTGTTATGCCGCAGATGTGTTCTGCATGGGCGCAGTATACTATACGTTTTACGGACAAAGAGCATAGAGAGCAGTTAAGCATACGGTTAAAGGAAGAAGGGATTCCGACAGCAGTTTATTATATAAAACCTCTACATTTGCAGAAAGCATTTCAGGATGTGCAATCATGGAAGGGAGGGCATGAAAACTATAAAGTGACGGAGGAAATATGCGGTACATGTTTATCTCTTCCGATGCATGGTTATATACAGATGCATGAAATAAAAAAGGTTTGTGATATATTGAAATCAGCAGTAGAGAATGTAGGGTCATAGAGAACGAGGGCTGATGCATGGAGAAGACACAGATAAATATGAAGCCTGATATGTATTTCATTACCAAAGAATTTCCTTATGAGCATGGAGAAGATTCTTTTGTAAAGCCGGAATACCCCTATTTATGTGAAAAATTCAATGTATTGGTCATTGCGGCTGAAATTGCAAAAGATGGGAAAGAGTTACAGGAAGAAGGTATACGGGCCTGTTCGATTTCTATGTCTCAGGGTTTATGGGATAAGGTAATTTCATTATTACAGTTTCTATGTGAAAAAGACTGTTATACTGAAATGGCAGCTATTATCAGGAGCAGGCAAATGATTCTGAAGAGAATATGCAGAGCGCTTATGTTCGGGACAGCTGCGGAAACATTTTATCGTAGATTAAAGAAAAAGATTGGTCTTAACAGTTCTACCAATGCGCTTTTTTATTTTTACTGGTTTGATTATAAATGCTTTGGATTGACTATGCATAAACATAAATTTCCGAATATAAAGATTGTAGCCAGAACGCATGGATACGATTTATACGATTACCGGGAGTTATATGGCAGACAGTTTTTTAAATCACAGATGGATGCGAAACTAGACCGGCTGGTTTTTGCAGCGCAGTTTGCAAAGGATTATTATCTGGAAAGATATCAGAAACCGGATAATGGAAAATATCCTTTACATCGTTTAGGGGTAGAGGATAAGAATATATCAGTAGATGTCAGAAAAAATAAGTACAAAAAAGATTTTCTTTTGCTGAGTTGTTCTAGTGTCGTCAATATAAAGAGGATTGATTATATTATAGAAGGTTTATCTACCATTACCAATACTCGGATCAGATGGACTCATATTGGTGGAGGGGATATGCTTCTTGCATTACAGGAGATGGCTAGGCAGAAACTTGGAGATAATATTCAATTTGAGTTTTTGGGTAATCTGGAGAATGCGGAAGTGCTCGAGTTTTATAGGAACCATTATGTCAGTTGTTTTATTACAACTACTTCTACGGAAGGTGGTTCACCGGTTTCAGTACAGGAGGCGCTTTCATTTGGGGTACCGGTACTAGCGACTGAGATAGGAGAATTGTCATTAATGGTAGAGCGTAATGGGGTTTTACTGAATGATAACCCAACGCAGGAAGAAATAGGTACAGCTATTGAATATATGGTAAAGATTTATGGCACTGAAGAGTATTTTAGTATGTGTGAACAATCTTTGAGAATTTTTAAGAATAAATTTGATGCTGTTCAAAATTTTGATTCAATAGTGAAAGAACTGGAGCAAGTCATTGCATAAGAAAGTAACATGATAACGTGAGAATAGTTGTACAGATTGGGGAGGTAGAACGGACAATAAGATGAATAAAATGGAAGAGTTGGATTTTTTGCTTGTATATGAACATAAAGTCAGAGAATTGGAGAACTTGTGTCTGATCAAGTATGAATTAGATAAAAGAGGATATAAAACAAAGATAATTCATATTGAAGATAAAAATGCGTTAAAAGCTATGCGTCCTATCTACCATGCGAAAGTAGTTGTAATGATGGCATGTTATGATAATAAAACAATAGAATGGCATACAAAAAACTATGTCAAATTCGATAAAATCATTGATTTACAGTGGGAAAACATTGTTTTTCCCATGGATGAGAAAGATACAAATGCCTATAAAAACTATTCTGGTGTTGCAAAGGATGTTGTTAGAGTTTCTTGGGGCGAGATGAACAAGAAGCGTATGTTAGAAGCTGCTAAGATGGATCCTAGGAAAGTTAAACTGATAGGACATGTTGGCATGGATTTTTTGCGGAATGAGCTGAGGGGGTATTATCTTTCAAAGGAAGTGGTATTAAAAGATTATGATATCCCAATGGATAAGAAGATATTTCTTTTCATTTCCCCTTATTTTTCGGATACACATACAGAAGAGTATTTGCAGCTGATGTGTAAGCGATTCGGAGAAGGATGGAGATATTACTACAAAGACTGTATGCTTCCCTCTAAAAAAATAATTTTAGATTGGATGGGAAAAATATGTGAAAAAAGAGACGACGTGGTATTTGTTTATCGCCCTCATCCCGGAGAAGAAAGCAAACAGGCTGATGAGATGGTAAAGAAATATCCAAATTTTAAGGTGATTGGAACAGATTCCGTAAAACAGTGGATTTTGATTAGCGATAAGATATATACGGGAAACAGTTCCACCTTTGTAGAAGCATTCTTTGCGAAGAAAATGTGTTATCTGTTATTCCCGGTTCCGGTTCCGTCTGATTATGAGCTTGCTTTCCTGAAGGATGCGGATAAGATTTCTGAGTTTGAAGATTTTGAAAAGACTACGCATGAGGATAACAGACCGTTTCCTGTCAGTGAAAAATTGATTGACGAAGTCTATACCATTGACTGGGACAAGCCAAGCTATCTGAAATTTGCGGACATGGCGGAGGAGGTCATTAAAAATCCGTATTATCAGCTGACAAAAGAACAGTTAAAAGCATACTATCATAAGATGGGAACGGCTGAAAAGATTACTAAGGCATTAACGAAGACGCCATTATATGATGTGTATTTGTCTATGCTGGAACATGATACTCCTAAGTGGAAGTGGTTGGAGACAAAGCGGGAAGCAAGAAGAAAACTTGAGCAGATTGCCGATGATTTTGAAAAGACAAGTGATGAAGAGATAGCGGGGATTATTGCAAAAATTGCAAAAGAGATAGAAGGAGGAAAATGAGATGAGTGAGAAAATTACAGCAGTCGTGCCGGTGAAAGGGAGCAGCACCCGTCTGCCTAATAAGAACATATTGCCTTTTGGCGATTCTAATTTATTACAACACAAAATCGAGCAGCTGAAACAGGTGAAGGGGCTTCATGAGATTATTGTCTCCTCTGATTCCGACGAGATGCTTGCTATCGGTGAAAAATGCGGCGTGAAGGCGATTAAGAGACCGATTCAGTATGCTAATGAGTCTGTACCGTTCGGCATGTTTTTGGAGTATTTGTGCGATACCATCGAGGGAGACCATCTTTTGTATGCCTGTGCAACATCTCCCTGTGTAGAACCATATCTTTACGAGAAAGCAATAAAGGTATACTTTGAAAAGCTGAAAGAGGGATATGATTCCCTAATCACAGTATCTCCTTATCAGACCTATCTGATGGATGATAACGGACCCTTGAATTTCAAGATGGGGTTGGAACATAAAAATTCTGAGCAGCTGCCTATGATGTATCATTTCACGAACGGGATTGATTTAGCGCCTACTGAGAAAGTGCGGGAGTGGCATTATAACTACGGTCCCAAATATTATCAGCTTGTGATTAATAAGCGCGAGGCGGCGGATATTGACGATTTGTATGATTATGAGATGGCAAAGGCACTCTATGCGATGAAAGACCCCAATCCAACGATATAATGATGATATAAAGAGTTAAAGCGAGAGTAAAGGAAAGAATATGACTAATATTAAATTATTGGATTGCACTTTACGGGATGGCGGTTATATAAATGACTGGAATTTCGGATATCATACGATTAGAAGAATTATCAGGCAGTTAGTAGACTCCCAGGTTGATTATGTGGAGATTGGCTTTCTTAGGAACTGTGAATATGACAGAGATAAAGCGTTATACAATAATTGCAGTGAAATGATACCCGTGCTTCCTGAAAAAAAAGGAAATACTATGTTTACTGCTATGGCGCTTCACAATAAATATGATATTAGTAAATTGGAAGATTATGACGGTAAAACAATCGATGCTGTCCGTGTGACTTTTCATGATTACGATATTGATGAAGGGCTTGCTTATATAAGTAAAGTGAAAGAAAAAGGTTATAAGGTGTTCTGCAATCCGATTAATATTATGGGATATTCCGATGAGATGATTCTAAATCTTTTACAAAAGGTAAATCAGATTCAACCATATGCTTTTTCTATTGTTGATACTTTCGGCTCCATGATGAAGTCGGATTTGCTTCGTATTTATTCGTTGATAGAGCACAATCTGGATAAGTCTGTTGTGATAGGTCTGCACCTTCATGAAAACCTTGCGCTGTCCTATTCGCTGGCGCAGGAGTTTATTGCAATGAAAGCAAGCGAGAGAAAAAGCGTTATTGATGCTTCCATGCTTGGTATGGGCAGAACGCCGGGGAATTTGTGCATGGAATTGATTATGGATTATATGAATAAGACACAGGGAGCTGTCTATGATGTAAATCCTGTGCTGGATGGTATTGACGATCATATTATTCAATTAAAGCAAATAGAGCCATGGGGGTACAGTACTGCCTATGCGCTGTCTGCGAAGTTCAATCTGCATAGAAATTATGCGGAATTCCTGCTTGGTAAGGGTCGTCTTCGCGCCAAACAGATTAATCATATATTGGCAAGCATTGAAAATGATAAGAAAACTGCTTATGATGAATCCTATATTGAAGACCTGTATCAGAAATTCCAGAATCATGAGGTAGATGATTCCGGGATTCTTGCAAAACTTCAGGATAATCTGAAAGGGAGAAAGATATTGATTCTGGCGCCCGGTTCCAGTCTTTTGAAGCAGAGGAATGAAATAGAAAGTTTCTTGCAAAGCGAAGAACCGATTATTATATCGGCTAATTTTGCTTCCGGCGACTATCAGCAGGACTATATTTTCTGTTCCAATGCCATGAGGTATGGCGCGCTTGCAGAAAGGGAGCCTGGCAGTGTTATTCTGATTACATCCAATTTGATAGACGTGTGTGAGGAGCAGAATGTGCTGAATTACTCGGAACTCTGTTTTGACGAAAAAGGAAATTGTGACAATTGTGTCATTATGTTGCTGAAGCTTTTGATAAAGCTGGGGATGGAGCAAGTGTATATTGCAGGATTTGACGGTTATCAGGAGAAAGGCGGCAACTATGTTACTTCTTATATGGCAAGCCAGCACACTAAAGGAATGGAGGAAAATATTAAGAACCGGAGATATATGGAGGACATTCGAAAGCAGTTGGAGGTTGTGTTTTTGACGGAGTCATTATATAATAAATGAGGTATTGTAATGGAAGGAGACACTGCATTGGATAAGAGTAGATTGAGAAAAATAAAATATCTTGTTATTGATGTAGATGGAACCATGACAGATGCCGGAATTTATTATGACGAACATGGAAATGAGTTGAAGAAATTTTGCACAAAGGATGCAGCGGGTTTTTTTACTGCTCATCAAGTAGGTATTAAGCTGATGGTTTTAACGGGAAGAGAATGCCAGGCAACCACTCGTAGGATGCAGGAAATGAAATTTGACTATATTGTGCAGAATATTAAAGATAAAGCAGCTTTTTTGCAGGATTTTATGGAGCAAAACGGTATAGAGGGATATGAGCTGGGTTACATAGGTGATGATTTAAATGATTTAGCGCCTATGAGATTGTGTGGATTTATTGGTTGTCCTGCGGATGCTTGTGAAGAGGTCAAGCTGGCTGCAGATTATATTTCAGGAATTTGCGGCGGTTATGGTGCTGTCAGGGATATTATCAGTGCTATGCTAAAAGTTCGTGGGGAGTGGGAACAGGCTTTATCAGATGTTTATGAGGCGGGAACGTAATAAGAAAGTGAAAGTCGGTTATAGAAGCAAGGAGACTTTTGAATATATGGAAAAAAAATATTTAAAACTTCTACCATGGTTTTGTTTGATTGGGTTATTTTGCTTTTTGTCTGTTTTTATGTGGAATCATGTAGATTATTTGATTGATTCGGATATGTCAAGCGAGATGGTTTTAGCGAGACTTCTGGCAGAAGAGAATAAGCTTATCACTCCTAACTGGTATTATTCGACGGAAATTAAAATATTAAGCACTCAACTAATTTATTCTTTTTTCTTTCGAATTTTTCATGACTGGACTATTATTAGGGTTTTATCTTGTATAGTTTCATATGTAATATTGCTTATCAGTTATTATTATTTGTTGCGACAAATGAAATATGAGAAATTATTTGCAATTTCAGCAATTTTCTTTTTTATGCCGCTTTCTGACGGCTATTTTGTGCAAGTATTATTAGATTTAATATATTTACCATTTATAATTATTTCTTTTCTTGTCGTTGGAATGATATTTCATTATGCAAATGCTTCTAAAAATATGAAGTTTTTTCTATTGGGTGCTTCGGCGATTCTGGCATTATTTGTCGGGATGGGGGGGGCACGTATGGTGGTTGTGTTATATTTGCCAATACTGGCAGCAACCATTTTGAAGGCGTTATTGGAAAGAAAGTCTTCGGATTATTTGATTTGTGCGATAGTTAGTTTTGTTGTGTCGGGAATTGGATATTTAATTAACAGTATGGTGTTGTCAGAATTGTATCGTTTTAGAACATGGAACACAATACAATGGCACAATTTTTCAATGGAAGGAATATTTAATATTTTTTTTGGAACACTACGTATATTTGGTTGGTCATATGGTCAGATAAAGACTCCCGTTGCAAGTGGATTTAGTTGTGTTTTACTCGGTGTTATGGGATTGTGTGTTTTAGGAAATATTTTTATAAAGTGGAAAAAACCGGATACAGAGTGGTTATTGTCAAGTTATATAGTATTTACGTTTAGCATTTTTTTTGGCATGTATACATTTACAGATATGCTATATGCTGATAGATATGCCATTTCTGTAGTTGCATTTGCATTGCCTGTTATCACAATAAGCATACATGAAGTAAAATGGAACAGATATCTAAAATTATTATTAGGAACAATTTTAATTGGTGGTACATTAATCAGCAGTATATTTAGATATGAACGTTATGGTAAATTAGATAAAACAGCAGAATTTAGACAGATAGCAGATTATTTAGTGGAAAAACAGGAAATTTCTGAAGGATATGCGACATATTGGAATGCGAATGTATTAACAGAGTTATCAGACGGCTTTATTGATGTATATGCGTGGGAACAAAATGTTGACGATTTGTTTGATGTAAATGATATGAATCCCTGGCTGCAGGAAGTAGATCATGAAGTAAGTAAACCCGGAAGTCGTATTTTCCTTTTGTTTTCAAATGAAGAATATGATGTATGTCCGTTAAAAAACCTTCTTGATGAAGAAAATATAGCTTTTACTTCAGAAAATTACATAATATTTATTTATGAAAGTTATGAGGAACTGTTAAGTAAAGGGAACGATAAATAAGCATGAAACCGAGGATGAATATATATTTGACAACTGCAAAACGAGTGTTGCTTTATGCATATCCCATGATATGGTCGTTGTTTGAGCAGAATCAAGATTCTGAGATTTATTTATATTTAGTTTCTGAAGATTTGGAAGAAACTGATATATTGAAAGAACAGAAACTTGCCTGTCAATATGGCAATCATATAATTATTCTACATTTTGATGAGGAAATGGCAAAGGGAAAGGTAGTCAGTACATCGAAACATTGGCCGCTTGGGACACTTGGGTGTTATTGGATGTTTCATAAACTACTGCCGGATGATGTAGACAGAATATTGGCGATTGAGTCAGATGCAGTTGTTACAGGTTCATTAAGGGACTTTTATGATACGAATTTTGAGAACTGTTATGCGGTGTGTCCGGATCCGGAACATAAGCCGATAAGTCATCGTAAGCTAATGGAGCATCTTAAAGGAGATGTACTCACTTTTGTAGTTTCTGTATATGATGTGAGAGCGATTCAAAGTGATTTTTCGTTAGATCAGATTTTAGAAGTGGATCAGTATGTAACAAAGGAATTCGGTCACTCGCAACAGGAATTGACTTTTGGAATTTTGTTTAAGGATAGGATTAAATTTTTGCCGGCCGCTTCTTTATGTGTGGAAGAGAATAGCCAATCAATGAAAGCGATGGGATTTGACTATTTAGCATCATGTGAAAAAAACTGTAAAACGTTGCATTTCTCATCGACATGGCATATGGAGAAACCTTGGAATCCGGTATATATCATGCCCGGATATTATGAATGGTGGCGATATGCCAGAAAAAGTCCGTATTATAAAGACTATTTTGAAGAACAGTGGAAACTTTATGAGCGTAAAGAAGAGGAAATTGAAAAATTAAGAAAGAATATTTCCTACAGGAATATATTGTTGATGATATTAGGTGTATATACAGTATTGTTGATGTTGATGGGTATCGTATTGAAGCAATCTGCAATTTGGATGTTGGTGATAATAGGTGCATTAATTTTATCAATAGGAGTTACCGTTTCGTTTCGTCGTATTTCTATATGGATATTTAGCAAGAAAACCGGTTAGCAGAAGGGATAATACAATGAACTTTATGGAATATCTGCGAAAAAGTGAAAAATTGGTATTTTGGAATCGTTGCAGAATTCATAGAAACAAACAGGATTTTCGCAGATGGGTTTTAGAAGGGTATAAGAATCCCAATTATATCGAGCTTCATACGTTTGGAGATGAATATAAAGGACAGATTATTTACCACGCTGACGAGATGGGCGGCGGCACAGGATTTTTTGCGGAACTGGGCGTTACGCTGATCAAGCTTTACTATGCCGATGACAGAGGATTTGTACCATATGTTTCTTGGGGAGAGAATTACCTCTACTATGAACCGGAAGGCATCCGTGGAGAGAAGAATGCGTTTCTTTATTTTTTTAAACCTGTGTCCGAAGTAGAAGGAATTGAAAATGCAGCCCATGTGGTTAAATCGGATTATACTCATTATGAGTGGGTGAAGAATCTATATAATGCTGTCAGCTATGATGTGTCAGAGGACTATATTGACGCCATGGCAAGAATGATGAAAAAATATATACGATATAACGATGTGACCAGAGCGTGTTTAGAGCAAGAGTACAAGGAACTTCTCGGAGATAAGAAAACGCTCGGTGTTCATTTTCGCGGGACGGATTTCCGTAAGCAGTATAACAATCATCCGGTAGCAATCAAAATTGAGCAGGAAATTGCAGAAGTAAAAACGCTGCTGCAGAAGTCAGGATATGAGCAGATTTTTCTGGCAACAGATGAGGAAGAAGCGGTAAAGATATTTAAGAAGGCATTTGGCGATATTGTAAAGGTATATGCCGATACTTTCCGCGATGAGGGCGGTGATGATTCTATTGCTTTCAGCCAATCGAACCGAGAACATCATAAATATAGATTAGGCTTGGAGGTACTCCGAGATGAGTATACGCTGACATGCTGCAGCGGGCTGGTATGCGGCTATTCTAATGTTACCTTTATAGCAAGAATTATGCGCAAAAGCTGGTTTGAAAGCGGATATGAGGATTATGTACTGATCAATAATGGAATCAATCATAATGATAATTCTTTTAGTGGGAGAAAATCAGTTTGAAAAGAAAATGATGCAGGCTTATTATGAATCGATAGGAGGAAATGGTATTGTATGACATATCTGTGATTGTCATGATATATGAACAGCCAAAAGAAAAAATATTACTGACAGTTGCTTCAGCTTTAAGGCAAAAAGGTATCAGAAAACAGATTATAATTGCCGACGATGGTTCCAAGGAAACGTATATTTCGGAAATAGAAATATTTTTTGAGAAAATGGAATTTACGGATTATAAAATAGTATATCAGGAAGAAAATGTCGGTACTGTAAAGAACTGTCTGACAGGGTTACAGCTGGCGCAGGGAGAATATGTTAAACTGATCAGCCCGGGAGACTGCTTTACATCAGATGATATCTTGAAAAGTTGGATTGAAGATATACGCTCGGCGAATGCCAAGATAAGTTTTTGCGATTCTGTTTATTATAGAAAGGGTAAAAATTATGAGTGTGTGCAGGAAGTAGCACATCCGCAATATCCATTGGTATATAGAGAGTCCATAGCCAGACAAAAGAAATATTATCTTTTGTATAATGATGTGTTTTTAGGAGCATCGCTTGTCTCAGATAGAGAGATGACCTTAAAATACATTGAGATGGCGACAAATAGAATCATATATGGTGAAGACAATATTTACAGACTAATGATTCTGGATCAGGTTCCGGTTAAATATTTTAATGCTAAAGCAATCTTTTATGAGTGGGGAGATGGAATTTCAACAAAGGCGGACAGCGATTTTTCGAAAAGATTAGAAAAAGACTGGCAGGCGTCAACAGATATGATTGCAGAACGATGCAGAAATATGCATACGGATAAGAAAATAGAGATATATTACAAAGTGGATGAAGAAAGAAAAAATATTTTTGAGAAATTAACAAAATGTTTCATTGATAAAGACGTGGAAAAATACAACCGCGCACGTTATAAAAATAAGAGATTGACAGAAATTACTAAACTGGATTATCTGGAATTTTTAAGCGCATGGATTCGGGATGAAAGCGTGACATGCAATGAGTATGAGGTATCATTATGAAAAATGAGCTTGCTAAGATAGCAGATGCCTTTAGAAAATTGAATTTTATGTTGTCAAAAGAACAGAAGCGGTACAGCATGATTGTTTTGATAATGGCACTTTTGTCTGCAATACTTGAAATGCTGGGCGTATCCATTATAGTTCCTCTGTTAGATGCATTTCTGTCACCAGATGCGTTAATGGACAAGTGGTATATTCAACCATTTGCAGAATTATTCCACTTGGAATCACCAAATAAAATAATCCCGGTGATATGTGTTGTTATGATTTGTCTATATCTGTTAAAAAATGTGTATAATACGGTGTACTGCTGGGTGTCAAATAAGTTTTCCTATAAAGTTATGAGAGAATTATCTGTAAGAGTACTCTCTGTGTATATGAAGCAGGGATACAATTTTTTTGTACAAAATAACAGTGCAAGATTACTTCGGGGAATGACAAATGATGTTACAAATGTTTATACGATTATTGTTCAACTGTTTAACTTGGCAGGCAAGCTATTGGCATTACTCAGTATTACTGCATTAATAATTGTGGTCACACCACAATTATCAATTTTCTTATTGGGTTTAGTTGTACTTTGTTTTGTGTTGACGCAATTGCTTTTTAGAAAGCCTATGCAGAAGTATGGCGAAAGAGCAAGATTTTATCAATACAGATGCTATCAGTCATCACTTGAAGCGATTCAGGGGAGTAAGGAAGTTCTGGTAACCAACAGGCAGAAACATTTCATTAAAGAGTATGAAGAATGCATGGCAGAGGCAAATAGCGCCAATGTAAAGATGCAGGTCGGAGCGGCCACACCGGCGTATCTTATTGAAGCCGTATGTATTACCGGACTAATGACAATGATTGCATTTCAGATGACTAAAGGCGATAATTCTTTTGAACTATTGAGCGGTCTTTCCGTGTTGGCCATTGCAGCTTTTCGGATATTACCGTCACTGGGAGCAATCCTGAGCGCTGTGAATACTATCGTATATAATGCTCCCGGTTTATCGGCGGCATATGATACACTATATATGATCAAAGATTTGGAAACGAAAGAGTCTATCGAAAAAGAGGCAGATAACGAAAGAAGATTTAAAGAAAAAGTATTTGAAGACAAAATTGAATTGGATCATATTACGTTCAGTTATCAAAATGGAGAAGACAGGAATGAAAATGTAATTAATGATCTAAGCTTAATGATTAAAAAGGGGACTTCTACAGCTTTTATAGGCACTTCCGGAGCCGGGAAAACAACATTGGCTGATATTATCTTAGGACTTTTTATACCACAAAAAGGAAAAGTATTGATGGATGGAATTGACATTGAGGATTTAGGCGGAAGGTGGAATCGGATTGTCGGATATGTACCGCAGTCTATTTATATGACTGATACAACGATCAGGCAGAATATTGCATTTGGTGTTGATGTAGATGAAATCGATGATGATAAAGTATGGAAAGCACTGGAAATGGCACAGCTAAAGGAGTTTGTAGATAAACTTCCCGACAAGCTGAATACGAGAGTAGGGGAATGGGGGGTTCAATTTTCCGGTGGACAGCGCCAAAGAGTGGCAATAGCCAGAGCCTTATACGGAGAACCGGATATTATCGTTCTCGATGAAGCAACAGCGGCATTAGATACGGAAACAGAAACGGCGGTGATGGAAGCAATTGACGCATTGCAGGGCGTGAAAACATTGATTATCGTAGCTCATCGTCTGACGACTATAAAGAATTGTGATGTAATATATCGAATTGAAGGTGGAAAAGCGGTACAGGTAGATAAAAGAGAAGTTATTTAGAAGAAATGAAAAGCGAGGATAAGATCGTATGAAAGTACCGTTTGTATCATTTAAAGCGCTTGAGGAAGAATTGAATGTTGATCTTCATAATACGTTTCAAAGAGTATTTGAAAATAGCTGGTATATAGAAGGTAATGAAGACAGACAGTTTGAAGAAGAATTTGCGGCGTACTGCGGCGTGAAACACTGTATCGGCTGCGGCAACGGTCTGGATGCATTATTTTTAATATTAAAAGCGAGCGGGATCGGTGAGGGAGACGAGGTGATCGTTCCCTCAAATACTTTTATTGCAACGGTGTTGGCGGTCAGCAGGACAGGTGCGAAGCCTGTGCTGGTGGAGCCCCATTTGTTGACTTATAATCTGAATGCTGATAAGATTGAAGAGAAAATCACAGAGCGGACAAAAGCAATCATGGCGGTGCATCTGTATGGCCAGCCTGCAGACATGGATGCAATTAATGCAGTTTCCAAGCGTCATGGACTTAAGGTGTTCGAGGATGCGGCACAGGCGCATGGAGCCCTCTATAAAGGAAAACGGGTCGGCGGACTTGCTGATGCTGCCGGTTTCAGCTTTTATCCCGGCAAAAATCTTGGGGCATTGGGGGACGCAGGATGTGTTACAACTAATGATGATGAGTTGGCGCGAAAGGTACGCGCATTGTCGAATTATGGGTCGGATTATAAGTATCATCACATATATCAAGGGTATAATACCAGATTGGATGAAATGCAGGCGGCATTTTTACGGGTAAAGCTGCCCATACTGGATAAGGTAAATGAAGACAGGAGAATGACTGCAAACAAGTACTTAGAAGGAATTACAAATTCGAAATTAACGTTACCATATGTCGATTGGGATATGTTTACGCCCGTATGGCATATTTTTGCAGTCAGAACCAATGACAGGGACGGTCTGGCTTTCTATCTGGAAAGCAAAGGTATCCATACGGGAATTCATTATCCAATTGCCATTCATAACCAGGAAGCTTATCGGGAACTGGGAATTGCAAAGGGGAGTCTGCCGGTCTGTGAGGAGATCAGTGATACGGAACTTAGTCTGCCAATGTATTATGGTATGCGGGAAGAGACGGAATATGTGATTCAGGCATTGAATGATTGGAAGTAGACGGAAGGATATTATATGGAAGTAAAGATGATTCAGTTCCAGCCCCATGGAGATGAAAGAGGAATGCTGATCGCGCTGGAGGAGAATAAAAATATTCCTTTTGAAGTAAAGCGTGTGTACTTTATGTATGACACGATAGAAGGGGTACACAGGGGAAAACATGCTCATAAAACATTAAAGCAGGTGCTTTTCTGTCCCTGCGGAGCATGTACAATCTCGTTGGATAACGGAAAGGAAGTCAAAGAGGTAAGGTTGGACAAGACTACGGAAGGACTCTTGGTTGATGCCTGTATGTGGCGTGAAATGTATGATTTTACGCCGAATGCGGTGCTGATGGTACTTGCCTCAGATTATTACGATGAGAGTGATTATATCAGGAATTATGACGAGTTTCTGCAATATGTCAATAATTAAAGAAAGAGTGCGAGAGAATGAAGCGTAAAATTTATATTGCAGGCGTATGGGGAACAGGGAATGTCAGTATTATGGAGCAACTTAAAGATGATGCTGATGTACAATATCTCAAGCATGATTTCAAATATTTTTTTAAGTTTCAAAAAATCTGGAGAATAGTCAATCAGAGGCTGGGAGGACACGGAAGAGGCGTCATCAAGTGGTTGCTTCGGACGAAACTGCTGGATTCAGCATATGCTCTGTCTCACTGCGATTTTGCAGCTAATGAAGAGAATATTGTTGTGATATTTAATTCTGCACTGCATGAATATTACTCGAAGGAATACTTTGAACGTTTGCGCAGAAAATATCAAAATATTAAATATGTGCTGTATATAATAGATCCGATGCCGGGTGATTTATGGCAGGAGATTAGAGATGCATTGGACGTATTTGATCTGGTTGCGACCATGCATCCCTATAATTGCAAGAAATACGGATTTTCATATCTTCCGTATGCATACGTGAAGCACAAGACGATTGCACCTGTAAGCGGAATCAAGAGAACGAAACTATTTTTTTGTGGGGTGATCGATGACTACAGGCAGGCGATAATCAGTGATCTTGTAAGTCTGTGTGAGAAGAATAACACTGATTTTGATTTCTGGTTGAAGCCCTATGGGAATAACAGCATAAGCAGCGAATATGTACACTATTCGGAAATGCCTTATGCCGAGAATGTACAGAGACTGGAAAAGGCAGAATGTATTCTGGAGGTCATGCATGAGGGCTATGTAGGCATTACGCAGAGATATCTGGAAGCGGTTATTTATAATAAGAGGCTGCTCACCAATAATAAGGAGATAAAAGAACTTCCCTATTATGATCCGAGATATATGTATTATTTTGAGAAGGTGGAGGATATCGACTGGAACTGGCTGTGTAGTGATGTAGCTGTAGATTATCACTATAAAGGGGATTTTAGTGTGCAGACCTGGAAGGAAAATTTGGTGAAGTTGGTGGAATGATAGTTAACGAGTGCTAATGTAGATGAAAAAGGGTATTTAGCAAAGAAAAGAGGATTTCCCGTGATTCAAAAAGGTAGTAACGTTACAATTAAAGACGGAGTTATCATAGGTGATCATGTGGTGATAGAAGATGATGTTTACATTGATTATAACTGCATTATCCGGGATAATGTTACGATTAAGAGAGGAACGACTATAGGTGCCAATTCCATTCTGGGAGAATACCAGATGGATTTCTATAAGAACAACCATGTACAGTCAGAACATCCACTGGTGATCGGAGCAAATTCAATTATTCGGAGTGGAGCGGTTATCTATGGAGATACCGTCATCGGTGATGAATTTCAGACAGGGCATCATGTAACCATAAGAGAGAAAACAGTAATCGGAGACCATGTCAGCGTAGGAACTTTATCGGATATTCAGGGAGATTGCTGTATTGGAAATTATGTCAGGATGCACAGTAATGTGCATATTGGGATGAAATCTAAGATAGAGGATTATGTTTGGATTTATCCGTATTGTGTATTAACTAATGATCCGACGCCGCCCTCTACGGTGTTGCAAGGAGTTACCGTTAAGAAATTTGCGGTTGTCTCTACCGGCAGCATACTCTTGCCGGGTGTTACTGTGGAGAGTGACTGTCTGATTGCCGCAGGGGCAATTGTGACTAAGGATGTTACGTCAAATGTGGTTGTAGGTGGGAACCCTGCCAAGGTGATAGCAGATATCTCCAAGGTGAAAAACAGAGAGACCGGTAAACCGGCGTATCCGTGGAGAGAAAGTTTTAAGCGCGGGATGCCGTGGGAAGAAAGTGATTATAATACATGGATTGCAGCACAAAATAAAAGTTAGAAATGTTTACTTGTGTTGCAGAATGGAGAAGAAAAATGAAACTGATTATTCAGATTCCTTGTTTAAATGAGGCAGATACATTGGAAATTGCGTTAAACGATCTGCCAAAGCAGATAGTTGGCATTGATGAGATTGAATATCTGATTATTGACGACGGCTGTAAGGATAATACTGTGGAAGTGGCAAAAAACTGGGGTGTGCATCATGTGGTGAGCTTTGCGCAGAATAAAGGGCTTGCAAAAGGATTCATGGCAGGTCTTGATGCATGCTTAAGGAACGGCGCGGATATTATAGTAAATACAGACGCGGATAATCAATATTGTGCTGACGATATACCGAAACTGATAAAACCGATTATGGATGGTAAAGCGGACATTGTAATAGGTGAAAGACCGATTGATGATACGGAACATTTTTCCTGGATCAAGAAAAAGCTGCAGCATTTTGGAAGCTGGGTAGTGCGTAAGGCATCCAATACCAATATACCGGACGCTCCGAGTGGATTTCGGGCTTTTAGTCGAGAGGCAGCGATGCGAATCAACGTGATCAATGATTATACTTATACACTAGAGACGATCGTGCAGGCGGGGAGAAACCGGATTCCGATCACCAGCGTACCGGTTAGGACGAATCCGGAACTTCGTGAATCGAGATTGTTTCACAGTATATGGGGATATGTGAAGAAATCAATGTTGACGATATTCAGGGCGCTGATGATGTACAAGCCGTTGTATTGTTTTACGATTGTTGCTGTGGTACCGAGTTTGATCGGGATTCTTGTAGGAATCAGGTTTTTGGTTTTTTATTTTAACGGTGGGGGCGGCGGACATACGCAGTCGTTGATATTGGCATGTACGCTATTGATTATCGGGTTTGTTACTTTTGTGATAGGGATGTTGGCCGATGTAATCAGCGCTAACAGGAAGATATTGGAGGATGTACAGTATCATCTGAAGAAGCAGGAGTACGAGAAAATGTAAAAATTATGAACGATACATTGAAACTGGGATATAATAATTAGTATCTTCATAATTATATATGAATATACTTGTGAGTTTTTAAGAAAGAGGGAAAGCTGAATGTGCATTTATATTGAGATGAAGGATTTGGTGGCAAACGCATTTATTGAATTGTTAGAAAAGCAGGGTAAGCGTCAGGTGCTTTTTTCTGAGTTGGATGAATACGGCGCGCGCGTGATAGAAAAATTGAATGAGGAAGGGGAAACTCAGGCAGTTTTGGTGGTTTCCAGAGAAAGTCAGACGGCAATGGTTGAAGATTATTCTGATTTGTTTGAACCGGTCAGAATAAATGGCGCAAAGGGAATAGGACTAAGGGAAGGGGTTGAACGCATGCAATTATGGGAATGTTTCTGCACCTCTTTGTCTGTCAGAGTCATTATGGCATTTAAGAAGACGAATATATTTGAGGTAATTGCAGGAAAATGAGAAGTGTAAAAACGAAGAGATTTAAAGACCCGATTTACGGATATATTGAGATAGAAGATGAACTTATCACGAAGGTAATTGATACAGCACCGTTTCAACGCCTTCGTGATGTAGTTCAAACAAGCTATGCACCATTATATTCTTCTGCTGTACATAATCGCTTTGTGCATTCTTTGGGCGTATATTATTTAGGGCGAATGGTCGCGGAAGTTTTTCTGAATTCTTACGAAGAAGTTTCAACTGAAAAAATCCTGGACATAAAAGAATATTTAAAGGTTTTTGAACTGGCATGTCTGTTGCATGATGTAGGACATGCTCCCTTTTCGCATACGGGCGAACAATTCTATTTGCAGAATGGAGACCGTGGAAAGCTTCATGCATTGATTATTGAACTCACTCAGGATATGGTGCTGCAGGAGGAAATTAAGCAGGAATCTTATAAGGCAGCGGCGCACGAGTTGATGAGTGTCATTGTATCGTTAAAAGAGTTTGGTGATCTGATACCGGAGGATAAAAAATCTTTTTTCGCTAGGTGTATTACAGGATATAAATATGTAAATGAGGTGGATGATCAAAAGGGTTACTTGAATTGTCTGATAGAGCTATTGAATTCCAAGATTATTGATGTAGATAAAATGGATTATTTGATTAGAGATTCTTATATGACGGGGTATGATACGGTTGCCATTGATTATACGAGATTGCTCAATAATATTTGTATAAAAGGGGAGAAAAACGAGTGTCGAATTTGCTATAATAAATCGGCGCTTAGTGTGATTGAGAATGTTGTATATGCTCATGATGCAGAAAGGAAATGGATTCAAAGCCACCCTACGGTTTTGTATGAGGCATACATAATAGAAAATATGATTCGTGATGTAATGAGGGAAGTATTAGAGTGCAATCAGCTTTCGTATGAGTATTTATCTGGTGAAGGTAAGAAAACTGCTAAATTAGGAACTGTACGCTGGTTGGGAGATTCCGATATTATATATTTAGCGAAGAATTTGACTCAATGTGATGCGGCGAAAGAATACTATGAACGCAACAGTAGAAAACATCCATTATGGAAAACTGAAGCAGAATTTCAGGCTATATTTGAAGAAAATGATGAAGAACTGGATATCATAGAAAAAGAGTTTGATGCTTTGGAAACATATTTAAGGTCATTGGGTCTGCCATTTGTGTTAAATCATAGTGCATTGGAAGCAACAGAAAATGATATTAAGCAGATTACAGAGGTAGGAGATGGGGAAGAGATACAGCGGATGTTAGAAACAAAGGAATATCATAAGAAATGGATGAAAATGCTTGAAAAATATGCTACTGAGCAGGATATTGATTTTGATTTCCTGTTTATATCTGCCGACCAATTTAACAGTGGATTTCGGAAACCGGAATTTAATAATATTGAGGTGGTATTCCCGGAACTCAAAAACCCCTGTAAATTCAGTGCGGTATCCAATGTACTTAAAGCGGGAGAAAGCAAAAGAGAAAAATTTTTCTTTTTATTTTATAATCGAAAAAAAGATAAGCAGGAAGTGAAAATTACGGATTTGATTACGGAAATGATTTCCTTGGCAAACGAGAAAAGAAATCAAGAGAAGGTTTTGGTAAAGAGGGAAAAGTTAAATTGAATTGGATATACAATATTACTTTATTGTCAATGTTTTTTTCTTAACGATTAATTTTATTACTCCCCTTATGGGTGAAGATTATGCATTACTGGCATTCTCGCCGAATTATCATTTGAATGGTATAGAAGAACTGATATACAAGACAATCTTAAGAATACAATATCAAATGGTAAATTGGAATGTTAGATTTGGGGGCAATTGTCGGTCATATTTAGTGCCTTTGATAAAACATTATTTAACATCTGTAATAGCTTAATGGCATTATACTATATATATTTGGTTCAGTTGTATGCATTTAAAGGTGAGCAGAGGAATGTACGTTCAAGGCAATGGAGTTTGCTTTTGGCTGGTTCCATGATTATATTATTTCAACCGGCTTTAGGAGAGGTTTTCTTTTGGAGAACAGGAAGCACAAATTATATGTGGGGAATGTGTTTGCTTTTAACATTTGTGTTTCCGCTACGCTGTTATGTATGTGGGAGGGATTTGCTAGGAAATGTTGGCGTGATAATATGGAATAAGTTACATAGAAAGAAAGCGCCAATTTGGATATTTACTTCTTTCATTTCTTTTTCCTCTGGTTTCTTTTATATGCTTAAGGCACCTAGTACGGCTATAAGAGTAGCGTATTATAATCAGATATATGAAACAACTGATTTCCATATTAAGGATTATTTTTCACGTATACCTAATATTGTAAATCGTTTTTTTCAGATAATAGGTGCTGCATTATTATAACATTTATCATTATTTGTTTTAGCTTTATATTAATGCTTTATAAATATAGAATGAAGATTTATGACAAAAAGGCGGTTATAAATCGATGTGAAGTTTTGGGATTATTATTTTTGACTTCAATATCATGCGGAGCCTTGATTATGAGTCCGTATATAGAAACGAGGGCTTTTTTGTTACCAGAATTTATGCTGGTTGTTTGTGCTGTTTACTATGCAGATTTTATACGGCAAGATTTTGATAATAGTATTGTTTTTAAGACTATCGTGCCTGTATTTCTATTTGCAGTAATGGTTTGGGGAATGAATGATATCTATAATACATACAAGGAATATTATGATTTTAGTGTAAAACGAGAGATGGCGGTAGTGTTGTCCGATTCAGATGTTTTTTATTGGGGGAAGTATTGGGGAGATTTATCGAATCGTGTATTGACTACGCGAGAAAATTATTTTGAAAAGAATATTGAGGTTGTAGATGATTATGTTTGGGATATTGGAGTAAATAAATATGCAGATGGACATGCGGTGAATGGAATAGATGAATTGAATTATGATGAAGCTACACATATATTTACAGTGAAAGGTTGGTGCGCATTTACAGATGGTAGTTCTGAAGATGATGTATATATTTGTGCAGATGGCGGTGGAAAGAGTTATTTTTTTGATACATTGAAATATAGTAGAAGTGATGTTATGCCTATGGAGCAAAGTGATATTGATGCGGTAACAGGCTATCAAAGTAGTTTTGTTATGATGTATACACTTACGCAGGAAGAAAAAATGGATTTGTATGTTTGTGTTGTTGACCGGAACGAAAAACTAGTCGATAAAATCCATCTTGGGACTTTTTATAATTTTTAAATTTTGAAGCAAGGTTGTATTTTAGCTATTAGTAGTATAGAATGGAAAATAAGATGGAGTTATGTGAAGAAATCAGTATTAACGATATTCAGGGATGATGTACAAACCGTTGTATTGTTTTACGATTGTTGCCATGGTGCTGAGTTCGATTGGACTTCTTGTAGGAATCAGGTTTTTAGTGTTCTATTTTACCGGGAATGGGACGAGGCATACACAGTCGCTTATATTGGCGTGTACATTGCTGATTATTGGGTTTGTCACTTTTGTGATTGGATTACTGGCGGATGTGATTAGCGCGAGCAGGAAGATATTGGAGGATGTGCAGTATCATCTAAAGAAGCAGGAATACGAGAAAGAAAAATAGGGAATAAGAAAAGATTGTTTGAGAATGGTAACAATAATATGTCAAGAAGTATTTATAAGGGAAAGAACTATGAATTTGTGTATAATTTAGATAATTATATGATAAATAAAGATGATTCATCGAACCGAGGAGTTTGTGTGATTTATTGTTCCAGTAGCGGGTTGTATTATCCTAATACAGAGGAAGAATTTATTGAGGCGTTTATTAAAACAAAAGATAAGTATGAATGGAAAAATAATCAAATCACAAATGCTAATAAATCAATCTGGATTAGGGACATTACAAAGGAATTTTATATAAGGGGAATTAATAAAAGACTAAACAGTATAGATAAATTACTTTCTTTTTTACAAGATGAAGTTCAGGGATATGATGTCATTACAGTAGGAAGTTCTGCTGGGGGATACATTGCAACATTGATTGGATGTTATTTGAATGCTAAAAGAGTATACTGCTTTTCTGGTTTTTTTGATTTAAACGTAATCGATAAAGAGACGTGGCCTTTGGTTTATGAGTACTGCGCTATACCGGAGTATCAAAAATGGTATAATCTTAAAGATATTATAGAAAACAGTGAAACAAAAGTATTTTATTTTTATCCGGGAAAGCTTGCAGGTGATATTATGCAGTCTGAAGTTGTAAAAGGTGCTGATGGCGTATTCTCGTTTCAGTTTGAGAGTAAGGTGCATGGAATTCCATTTAAAGATAGTTTGCATATCCCGCTACTGAATAAGATTCTAAACATGCCAGAAGATGAGTTATTAAAATTATATATGTTTTTTCAAGGAGAAAAGATTAAGAAAATAGAGTGGATATTTCACGTTCTTTTAAGTCGATGGAATTAGGTAATCCTTGAAATGATATGTTAATTATACTATACTATATAAATAGTTAAATAGCAGGCTAGAAGATATAGCTATGCTTTTCAAAATATTGGAAAGTGCGTGAAAATGAGAATATTATTTATTTCAACAGCTGATTGCAAATATGGTGCGGCAAAGACTATGGTCAATATGATTACGGAATTGAGTAATAGATATGATGTTCAGCCGGTTGTATTGACGAAGAAGTATAATGCGTTGAATGAGATGTGCGAAGAAAGAAACTTAGAAAACTATTCGTATTGGTATAGAGACATCATGTCTGGTTCAGCATATAGCAATCCTTTTTTGAATATATTAAAGCATTGTGTTAAATATAGTTTATACCTTTGGGGTGGCATAACACAGCATTTTATTGAGCGTTGTGGAATTGATATGAATGGAATAGATTTAATACATTCCAATCATATTCGTATAGATATAGGTGCATATTTAAGCAGGAAATATAAGAAACCTCATATTTGGCATATTAAAGAACTTAATCGTGGACATGTCAAAATTATTCATTATAAGCCAGATTGTTATCAATATATTAACCGTAACGCAGATGCATTTATTGCTATATCAAAGCGAGTAAAAGAGTATTGGTGCGAGGCAGGATTAGATAATACAAAAATTCATACAATATATGAAGGAATTGATGCTGAAAAGCTCCAGCAGAAAAAATGGAAAGATGACAAGGCTCTTAAGCTTGTGTGCGTAGGCCGGATAGAAAAAAGTAAAGGGCAAGATCAAATATTGCGGGCAATAGTACGTCTGCCAGAAGAAGTGAAGGAAAATATTACACTCGATTTGTATGGAGATGCGTATTCGGATTATTTGCATAAACTGCAGGCTTTTATCAAAGAAAAGCATTTGGAGAAAATGGTTCGTTTTCAGGGGTATTGTGCATCGATTCAGGATAAGCTGAAAGATTATGATGTTGGTTTTATGTGTTCTAAGGGAGATGCTTTTGGTATGGTCACAGCTGAATATATGGCAGCAGGGTTATTGACGATTGCTACTTATACAGAATTGGCGGAACATAATATAACTGGTCTTCGCTATGAATATGATGATATAGATCAATTAGCTCAGAATATTGCGTATGCCTACTATCATAGGGAGGAAGCAAAAGAAATGGCAGAACGTGGGAAAAAGAAGATTCAGCAAGAATTTTCTATTCAAAGGCATGCAGAGCAGGTATACAATCTGTATAGAAAGATGCTGGCAGGCGAATGAAAAGAAATGAAAAAGTTAATGTACTGATGTGTGTATATAAGGAAAAGATAGAAGTAGCAAAGACGGCCATATTATCAATCATACAGCAAACATATTCGAATGTTGAATTGATTGTTGTGATAGATAATCCGGAACGAACAGATGTTATCAATCTATTAGAAACACTTAAAAAAGAAAAACCAATTAGATATTGTGTAAACAGTCAAAATCTTGGACTGCCAAACAGCCTGAATGCTGGTTTGAAAATGTGTGATGCCCCTTATATTGCCAGGATGGACGCAGATGATATTTCGATTTCGGATCGTATAGAAAAACAGTTGTTTTTTTTGCACCAAAGTCACAGTGATATTGTTGGTGGATATATTGACTTAATAGATGAAGAAGATATTTTTGTTCGGAAGAGAAAAAATTTTCCTGTAAAGGATAAGTATATTCGTGAGATGCTGTATTATAGAGATTGTATTCCGCATCCAACTTGGTTTGTTAAAAAGGAACTATATGATAAACTTCAGGGATATAGAGATATTCCATTTTCAGAAGATTACGATTTTTTGGTGCGTGCAGCATTATCTGGAGCCAGATTTGGAGTTTTGCCGCAGGTGTGCTTAAAATATCGAATTAGCAGTAATGGAATTACGCAAAAAAATTTGGCATTGCAGAAGCTTCTTTCAAGATATATACAACAACAATATAGATTAAAGGAAACAGAGGGTTCCGACAGGGTGCAAGTATATATCAAAGAAAACCAAAACCGGTTTAATCATATTATGAAATTTTATGAACTCGCAAAGAAGCCTCGAAAAACCCTAGTAATTTGGTTACAGTTAATATTTTCCAGGCAAATGTTTGCAGAATTAAGAGAACGCTTAGGAACAAAGATTATATTATGGAAGGACAAACATGATTATTGTTAGATTTCAAGGGGGTGTCGGAAATCAATTATTTCAGTACGCCCTGTATCGTAAGTTATTAAGTATAGGAAAAGAAGTATATGCGGATTTAAATGATTATAGATATAAGAGCGGAGAGAGAAAGTATGAATTGGACAAGTTGGGACTTTCTGTACAGGAGGCTTCTTTAGCGACAATAAACAAAATTTTTCCTCGCGGCAATGATATTATTTCTAAAATTCTCAGAAATACATTTTATAAAAAAAGATGTATTAAAGAAAAAATACCTCAGACATTTGATTCTAGATTCTTGGAATGTGATAACGTATTTTTGAGTGGTTATTGGCAGACAGGAAAATATTTTGAAGATATTCGGAAGGAACTTTACCGGGATATTAAGTTCCAATCTGTGAATGAGGTTGAAAACCAGAAAATATTGAATAAAATGCATCATTTGAATTCAGTATCCGTACATGTTCGAGTGGGTGATTATATAAACAATCCGTTGTATGGCGGCATATGCACCCCCAATTATTACCTTAGGGCAATTGCTGCTATAAAGGAACGGTTTAAGGATGCCTTTTTTTTTGTAATATCAGATGATATACCCAAGGCTCGCAGGCTGTTAGGGGGAGAAAATTTTGAATACGTGGAAGTCAATAGAGGAGAAGCGGCTTATTATGATATGTACCTGATAAGTCAGTGCAGACATCACATTATGGCGAACAGTTCTTTTAGCTGGTGGGGAAACTGGCTGAATCAAAATGAGGATAAAACAGTCATTTCGCCTTCCATATGGGAAAGGGGAGCTACATCGGAGGATTTATGGGAAAAGTCATGGGTTCGGATAAGCCCAGAAGGGAGTATAGTTATGTGAAGGTATTATTTAGCATTAAAATATGCTAAACGATATTTAATGGATTGCATAAAGGTTGTTAGATAAAGGAAATGGACGATATAAATGCAGGATAAAACTCAGAGAAAGGAGAGTCAGATGAAAGATTCAAAAAGAGTTGTGTACTTGGATATCATCAGAATAGTAGCTGTATTAATGGTTATTTTTTGTCATACTGGCGATATAGGAAATAAGTTATATACTGTTAATGTAAATTTAGTTTCACGAGGATTAGCTCTTGCATTAGATGTATTTCGGTGTGTAAATGTGAATCTCTTTTTTATGGTTTCCGGAGCACTGATATTGAAAAAAGATATTTCCTATAAGGATCTCATAACTAAGTATGTTATGAGATATATTGTTATTATCGTAGCGATTGAATATTTCTATTGGGTTGTATATTTTGGAAGACCTTGGTATGATATAAAGGAGCTCTTAACATCTATTTATCATGAGCGTAATGCGTTTCATCTTTGGTACTTATATTATTATATAGGCTATTTGTTAATACTTCCATTTCTACGAAAACTTGTAAAAGTAATGAATCGGGCAGATTATAAGTATTTGCTGATTATGGGAATATTGTTTCTAAATGGTTTTCGAGTATTTGAAGCACTTACGGGCTTGGGAAGTTTTGGAATAGGATGTGCTTTTACTGCGCAAAATATCTTTTTTCCTATAATAGGATATTATATTGCCAATGTGATATCAGATGAAGAGTGTAAGATTAAATATGTGGGGATGGGGATGCTTGTTACAGCAATATGCATTATGCTGACAATGGGTATGATGATATTGGAAATGGTCGAAAATGATTATACATTTAAGGATACTTATTTAACATCGCTTAATGTTCTGCCTAGCATTGCAGTATTTTATGCTGTAAGAACTTTGTGTATTCATATCAGTATCCCGAATTGCCTAAAACAGATTTTGACCTGGGGGGGGGCAAATACATTTGGCGCGTATCTATTCAGTGTCTGGATTCAAGGGAAACTGTTGCCTTTCCATAAAAGACTTGTTTGTCGGCTAGAGGGACTGCCATTAACTGCCTGCCTTATTTATATTGCAGCAGTGTATATTGTAGGAACGCTAATTACTTTTATTTTGAGAAAAATAATTTATATGGGTAAGAAATGTCTTTCACTACGGAAATTATAAGGATAACTATTTACATTAAATGGTTGTCACAAAGACTTAGTAACTTGTTAGTATATGTGAATTGAGGTAAGGTTGTGCTGTTTAGTATCATTATACCGTTTTATAATGCGGAAAAGTATTTAGAACGATGTGTTGAAAGTATATTACGCCAGACATATGAAGATTATGAGATAGTATTTATTGATGATTGTTCAACAGATGAAAGCGTATCGATTGCTCAAAGATATTGCAGTGGGAATGGAAATATTCATTTGTTAAAAGGAGAGCATAAGGGACCTGCCGCTGCGAGGAATGTTGGAATAAGGAATGCGAAGGGGGAGTATATATTATTTATTGATGCTGATGATACAATTGAAATAGATACATTAAAGGAAATATATACTGTCTTAAATAACAAATGCGTGGACATTTGTTATATGAGCTCTCATTATGTTATAAAAGGAGCAATTAAAAAAAAGAATACAGTGTTTAATTCTATAGAGGGGCACACAATATATACCTGTTCAGAATTTGCACGTCTTATTGCGCAAAGAGGGAACAGGTTTCCGGGATCAATGTGGTTAATGATATGCCAAAGTAAATTCTTGATTCAAAATGAGCTTTATCTTGATGAGTCTATTTTATGGAGCGAAGACACAGATTATTCTTATAAAGTTTTTAGTTCTGCGCGTTCTATAGCTGTGTGTGATTATGTCGGATACGACTGGTACAAAGATATCCCGCAATCATTATCTAAGCAAACTAACATAGATAAGATTTTTAATAGATTAGATGTATATAAAAAGTGGTATTTGTTTTTTTTGAATGACGGCATAATGCTTAAATATAGTAAAAAAGAAAAGAAAAGTTTCCTTCAGCAAATTTTATATAACTATTGCACCTATTTGTTTCAGGTGGGAATATTTGAAGATCAGGCAATTAATAGAGAATTATATAGACGGTTGAAAGAAGAAGAATGGCTTTGGAAACAGTGTATAAACTGGAAAATAAAAATATATGGCATACTGGGATTGGGCATAGGAAGATATTTTAACTATTTATATTACCACACTGTAAAGTTTTTGGGTATGAAGAAAAGGATATAAAAGATAATGAAAAGAGTGGGAATTTTATTTGATGATCGAAAATTACCAGCATTGGATTTATCAAAACCAGTTAAGGTAAATCCCGGAATAGGAGGAACAGAGTACTGTTTTTCATTATTGATATATTATTCTGCAGAATGTATGGAAAATTATTTGATTACCGTATTCCATTATAATGCGAAAGTAGAGTTTTCAGCGAATGCGGCAGATGTGGTATTAACGGAAGAATGTTGGGAGAAAATAGGTAATCGATCGATAGATATACTGGTGTTTAGGGCGGGATGGCATGAAAATGATGGTTTAATTGAGTTCCTTGACAGAAACAATATATACGGCGTAGCATGGGCTCACAATTATTTAGCCTACAAAGTTGCTAAAAAGTTAGCAGTTTCAAGTAGTGTGAAAAGAGTGATTTTTGTTAGCCAACATATGTATGAACATTATTTGGATCATGATATTATTAAAAAGTCCGGATATATATACAATTTTGTTGCTGATGGGGGAAAGTACAGAAAGAATCTTGAAAAGATAGATCCTGTAGTAGTTTATACGGGGAGCCTTATAGCGGTAAAAGGATTTCATTTGCTTGCACGTGAATGGAAAAAGATTGTACATGCTGTTCCTGACGCAAAGTTGCATGTAATAGGAAATGGAAGACTATATTTTTGTGATTCTAAATTAGGAAAATGGGGAGTAGCCGATGAGTTTTATGAACGTAGATTTATCAGATATCTAACAGATAGAGATGGTAAGCTGCTAAAATCTGTAAAGTTTTGGGGAAAATTGGGAGAAGAAAAGAATAAACTGTATGAAAAGGCGGCAGTAGGGGTGATAAATCCTTCTGGAAAATCAGAAACGTTTGGGTTGAGTGCAGTTGAAATGGAGATGCAAGGAGTACCTGTTGTTACATATAAAAGGGCGAGTTATCCAGAAATAATAGAAGATAAAAAAACAGGATATTTATGCAGATCACGTAAGGAATTTAGATACCGGATTATTCAGTTGTTACAAAAAAGTGTGAAAAGTTATAATATGGGATTGGCAGCACAAGACTATGCGTGGGAAAAATTTAATATAGATAACACAATAAGAGAGTGGGAAAAAGTTTTTGAGCAGGATAATAAGAAGAGGAAGGGATACAGTTACGAAAGCGATGGATGTAATAAGTTAAAAGATATAAATAGAAAAATCAGAAATAGATATTCATGGATGCCTTCATTGATATGGGTCGATATAGTAAAAGATTGGACGTTGACCATAAAGGAGTTGTTTATGAGGTATATTGTATTATTATTCAGATATTAAAATACAGGAGGACAGTGATTTGTGTAAAATTTCTATTGTTGTGCCAATATACAATGTGGAGGCATATTTGGCGGAATGCCTGGACAGTATTGTCAGACAGACAAATAAGGATTTTGAAGTAATACTCGTTAATGATGGTTCTACAGACAATTCCGGAAAAATAGTACGAGAATACCAGCAAAAGCATAGCTGTATGAAGTTAATTGAGCAGGAAAACAGAGGTCTTTCAGAAGCCAGAAATGCAGGACTAAGAGCTGCCAAAGGAGAATATATTGTATTTCTTGACAGTGATGATTATGTTGAGGAACAAATGGTTGACGAATTAATTCGTATAGTAGGTGAAAACGAATTTGATTTGTTGAGTTTTGCAGGCAAAAAGGTTATTGTTGATTCAAATGGAGAGAGACAAGAAGAACATTTTGGAACAAAACATAATGACCTATCTGGAAGGACAGGTGTAGAGCTTTTTGATTTTTTGCAAAGGAATGGTAGTTATTCCTCATGTGTGGTTTTGCTATGTATAAAAAAGACGCTTATAGATGAAAATTCATTATATTTTTTCCCTCATATAATCCATGAGGATCATTTGTTCACGTTTTATCTTTATATGTGTGCCCGGTGCTGCGGAATTATTTCACGAGAATTTTATAATTACCGTATTCGGGAAAACTCAATTATGACAAATAAAAGCCAAGGGTATCTGGAAAGTTTTAAAGGAATGGATACGTCGTGTATTGAATTGTTTGATTGGTATAAAAAGAATGCTGTTCTTAATAAGTACAAATTATATATGAGCAGTATTATTAGATATATTCGTAATGTACATTTGTGGACGGGATATTACTATAATAACTTAACGGAGAATGAAAAAGGAATAGTTTGTGAAAGAAAAAAGCTACATCAGGAACGAAGTGATTTTTTAAAGGCGATTAACACCTGCAAGATATCAGTAATTGTTCCGGCTTATAACGTTGAATTGTATTTAAAAGAATGTCTGGATAGCATTTTAAGGCAGGATTTAGACAATTATGAGATTATTATAGTAAATGATGGTTCTACAGATGGTACAAGGGATATTATATACCAATATGCGGAACAATATGAAAGTAAAATCTGGGTTTGCGAACAAAAGAACCAGGGGCAGAGCGTTGCAAGAAATAGCGGTTTGGATATAGCGTCAGGGGAGTATATTTTATTTGTCGATAGTGACGATTATCTTGAGAATAATATTTTTAAGTCATTAATAGAGACCTCAGAAGGAAATAAGCTTGACGTCTTGTTATTTGCGGGACAGAGAGTTGTTACGGATAGCTCGGGAATTCAGACAAAAGAGCATTACGCATATGAGAAAAGTGACCTGAGTGGGAAACCGGGAGCGGAAGTTATGGCAGAACGGCTGTCCGAACAAGGGTTTTACGATGTAGTTTGGCTTCAGTTTGTTAGAAGAGATTTAATTGAGAAGAAATTAATCAGGTTTTATCCGGGAATTATACATGAAGATCATTTGTATACTTTTCAACTATTAATGTGTTCAGAAAGATGCGGCTATATTTCCGAAGAGATGTATAATTATCGCATCAGACCCTATTCAACCATGACAACGGACGGATTGGATGACAGGCGGTTCATTGGATGGGGAATTACTTTTTTAAAAATGTTTGAATTTTATAATAAGGCAATTGAGGATAGCGGAGAGCAATCATGGAATAAGGAAGTAAGAAATTATATATTGTACTGTGCGGAAATGTCAAGAAATATTTACTTAAAACTGGAGGAACAGCAAAAAAACACACAATGTAATGAGCTATATGGAAAAGTAAAAGAACAGATGTTAAAATTTTGTAAAAAATATGAGAAGAATAAACTGGTTCGTTTTTATGTATATTCATATATAAAACGGATGCGTCAGTTATTGTGGAAATATGCAGGAACGATAAAGAGGATGCTGATAGTTCCTAAAGAGGAGAGATGACATAATGAATGATAAAAAAAAAGTAATATGTTTGATTGGCTCTTGCGAATTGCCGATTCCGGCAGTCTATGGGGGCGCGATAGAGACACTAGTCACATTGTTGGCTGAGCAAAATGAGATTGAGCAAAAAGTGGAGTTTATTGTCGTAACTAACTATGTTGAAGAGGCCTATCGTTTGGCGCAACGGTACCGGCATACCAGATTTATTTGCCTTAACCGGGATGAAAAAGTGGACAAAAAGATAAATGACAAAATAGACTTTGTAAGAGCTGTGCTGCGATTTTTCTCGCGAGGGTGGTTTGTATTGCCTTTGAGGTGGAAACATTTTGAATTAAAAAGAAATAGGAAACTCAGAAAACTGGAAGCGGATTATATTGTGGCAGAAGGAGGAACATACTTAAGCTTTTTGGAATTTGCCCGGAAATTTGGAAAAGAGAGAATTTTTGTGCACATCCATCATGAAATGTTTGCAGATAAAAAAATGGATGATATATTTGGCAACGCTATTGGAGTTAGCAGTTTTGCGTTGAATCAATATATGAAAAACTCGTCTATGCCAATAGAAAAAGGAAAAGTGGTGTATAATTGTATAGATGAGGAGTTATTTATGCAAAAAGTGCCAGAGAACGATAAAAAGGAAGTGCGGCTAAAGCATGGATTTAGAGAAGAGGATTTTCTGGTTATTTATTCAGGAAGACTTGTGCCTGAAAAAGGAGTGAAAGAACTAATAGATGCGGTATTGTCTTTGCAGGAAAAAAGCATACGTCTGCTTATCGTAGGTGGAATACGCTCCGCATTGGGCGGAGAATCCGATTATTATTATGAGATTATGGATATGGTAAAAGGCTCAAATGGAAAAGTGGTCTACGGAGGATATGTTGAAAACGTAAGAATGGCTTCTTATTATCAGGCAGCAGATGTGCAGGTTGTTCCCTCTGTATGGGAAGAGGTAGCCGGGTTAGTGACGATAGAGGGGATGATGTCTGGAATTCCTTTGATTGTTACCAAATCCGGTGGGATGATAGAGTATGTGGACGATGAGAGCGTTATTCAGGTAGAGCGTGGAGAAAAATTGTCAGAAAATATTGCTCAGGCGATAATGTATCTGTATCAGAATCCTGGGGAAGCCAGGCTCAGAGGGGAAAAAGAGCGGGAATATGCAAAGCGTTTTACTAAAAGAAATTATTATTATCAGTTTTTAAGTGCATTTGGAATTGAGTAAATTTAAGCAGAAATATAATGGAGCGTACGAATGGAAGAACAATGGACAACAGTGATAAAATCAAAAAGGGGTTGGTTTGATGTTAATTTTAAGGAATTATTGCAATATAAAGACTTGATTTTTATGTTTGTTAAGAAGAATTTTACAGTGCAATATAAACAAACGATACTGGGACCGTTGTGGTTTATTATAAACCCATTGCTTACTACGTTTACATATGTGATTATTTTTGGGAAAATAGCAGGGCTTTCAACAGATGGAACGCCTGTATTTTCGTTTTATTTAGTCAGCAATGCAATATGGTCATATTTTTCTGTCTGCTTGACGGCAACATCAAATACTTTTGTTGGAAACGCGGGATTATTTGGCAAGGTTTATTTCCCGAGACTGACAGTTCCTATCGCAACAGTCATCTATTCATTAGTCAATTTTGGGGTGATGTTGTTAATGTGTATTATTGTGATTGTATATTATATTTTGACTGGAGAAAATGTATGTCCGAATTGGACAATAATATTTATTCCCATTTATGTTTTGCAGAGTGCGGTTTTAGGATTAGGCTGTGGCATTATTATATCATCTCTTACTACAAAATATAGAGATTTGGTTATATTGGTTTCCTTTGGGATACAGTTATGGATGTATGCAACACCTGTAGTGTATACGGTAACTCAGCTTCCTAAAACATTAGAAAAAATAGTGTTAATAAATCCGGTAACACCAATCGTAAATAACTTTAGATATGCTTTGCTGGGAAGCGGTAATTTTTTAAAAGTGCCGTGGCTAATAAGTCTATGTACTACAATTGTGATTTTTTTTGCGGGAGTAGTGTTGTTTAGCAGAATAGAGAAGACATTTATGGATACTGTATAATAGAAACAGAGACAAATGGAGAAAATGAATAAATGCACGAAAAGGTTATAGAAATCCGAGATGTAAAGAAACAGTATAAGTTGGGCGCTATTGGCGGAGGAACGTTGACGGCGGATATACAAAGTTGGTGGGCTAGAAGAAGAGGCTTGGAAGACCCTAATACTATAATTGGAATGGAAACAGAAAAAACAGGTTCAAAATTTTGGGCATTAAAAGGAATAAATTTAGATGTATATAAAGGGGAAACGCTAGGTATAATTGGCAGAAATGGAGCAGGCAAGTCTACTCTGTTAAAGTTATTATCCAGAGTTACAGCGCCAACTGAAGGTACAATAAAAATTAAAGGAAGAATCTCCAGTATGCTGGAAGTAGGGACTGGCTTTCAGGGAGAGTTAAGTGGGAGAGAGAATGTATACATGAACGGGGCAATCTTAGGGATGTCTCGAAAAGAAGTAGATAGAAAAATAGATGATATTATTGAATTTTCTGAATGCCGCCAATTTATAGATACGCCTGTTAAACGATATTCGTCTGGAATGTATGTAAAACTTGCTTTTGCCGTAGCGGCGCATCTGGATGCGGAGATAATGATTATGGACGAGGTCTTGGCAGTCGGCGATATGAAATTTCAGGAAAAATGTCTAAATAAAATGAGCGATGCAGCAAGGCTGGATGGAAAGACGATATTGTACGTTAGTCATAACATGAACACGATTAGGCAGCTGTGTAAAAGATGTATTGTTTTGAATAAGGGAGAGGTTGTATTTGAAGGAGGGGTAGAAGAGGCAATCCAAGTATATATTGGGAGTTCTGCTCGTGATAAAGCTGTCATCAATCTGAAAAATATAAAAAGAGAAGGATCTTACGTGGATGCGGCAGTCCATATGGAGACATTTGAGATATGCAATCATGATGATTGTTTATTTCAGTATCAAGAAAAATTGAATTGTAAGGTAACATATTGGAGTGAGATTGATGCTGAGAATGTTCTGCTTCGGCTACGGGTTCATTATATTGATGGGACGCCGGTGACCATGTTGACGTCAGACAAAAGACTGACATTGAAAAAAAATCAGAGCGGAGAGATTAATTTTGTCTTTGACTTACAGCATATAGTGCCAGGAAAATACCTGATTGGGATAGTGATGTACCATATGAATCAATATGGAGGAGATGGTCCGCTTGATGGATTGGATGATTTTATGACGATTGAAATTACAGACTCCCCCCAATTTAATAATCAAATGGAATGGAGAAGAAAATATTGGGGTAATGTCAGCTTACATTCATTGCAGATATTAAATTAACTCAAATGTAATAAGGAGGAGGGAGATGTTTGCAATATTCTCAAATAATAGAAAGGTACAAATGTGTGAGGTTGAAGTCACCGGATTTAAGTATGTGTCTGAAATGGGGCATTTTGATAGGTTGTATGGAATAGACAAAAGCATTTGTTCGGAAGAAGTGAGAACATTAGCAACGAATACGGCAGGAGGACACATACGGATTCGAACGAACTCAAAAAGATTAAATGTGTGCGTCAAATTGGACAAATTTATTGGCTATTCTCATTTTACTGTGTGCGGAACGAGCGGGTTGGATGTATATATAGGTAATGGTAAAGAAAAAAGATGGATTGCGAACATAATACCTGATTATGGGCAGATAAATTTGGAAAAGGAAATTTTGCTTCCTGGTATAATGCAGGATATAACGATTAATTTACCATTATATACTGGAGTGGATAATATTGAAATTCTAATAGAGAGAGGAGCCAAAATCGAAAAACCCACAGGGTTAAAGCATGAAAGACCAATCATATTTTATGGCTCCTCAATAACGCAAGGTTGTTCTGCGTCGAGACCGGGAAATAGTTATCCGGAGATTGTAGCCAGAAAATTAGATGCATCATTGATGAATTTTGGCTTTTCCAGCGGAGCGAAAGGTGAAAACTATATTGCGGAGTATATCGCGGCTCTTCCAATGACTGCTATGGTCATAGAATATGATCATAATGCAAGAGATGTTGAGGAACTAAAAAACTCCCATTTAAGATTTGTACAGTCTGTCAGAAGCCAGCAGCCTATGATTCCGCTCGTATTGATGTCCAGATTTAGTGCAGGTGTTTCTGTTGATATTGAAGAGACAATTAAAAGACGAGATATAATCAAAGATACATATACGACATTGAAACAGAGCGGAGATAAAAATATATATTTTATAGATGGATTTGTGGAAATGAAGGATAAGCATATTGAAGATTATTTTATAGATGGTGTGCATCCCACGGATCGTGGAATGTATTTTATCGCAGGAAAAATCGAAAAAATACTATCACAGGTCTTATGATTTAATATGTAAAGCAGGTTAATGAAATGATTTTTTTTAAAGCATATAAAAAAGAAGAAAAAGAAAGAAAAAGGAGGTATAGACTTCGGACAAAAGCATTACCTCCTAATAATAAAAAGAGTATTTTTTTATTATTGACACCAGAGCATAATAATTTAGGTGATCATGCCATTGCAGAAGCCCAGAAGCAGTTTTTAAGAGATTTTTTTCCGGAGTATTATGTGTATGAGATAAATTATATGCATTTTCAATACGAGAGAAAAAAATTGAATGCTATCGTTAAACAAGAAGATATTATTGTAATTTCCGGAGGCGGATATCTAGGAGATGTTTGGCCGCATGATGATGAAATGGTGCGGAGTATTGTGCGGGAATATAGAGATAACCAAGTGGTAATCTTTCCGCAGACAATATATTATAAAGACGACAGCTTAAGCATATTTGAAAAGACAAAAAGCGATTATGAGTCGCATAACAATTTATTATTTTGTGTAAGGGATACTAATTCATTTGAATTGTTGCAGAAGTTAAGTTTGAAGGGGAAATCAAAAGTTATTTTTACACCGGACATGGTATTATATTTTCAGATTGCTTCTTTGTCTTGCGAAAGGAAATGTGTAGGGGTATGTTTTAGGGAAGACATAGAAAAAAGGGTTAATGATGAACTGGTACAGAGTATACAATCAAAATTAACGAATAATAATGAGATAGTAGTTAGGTTTAACACGCAGTTGACATATGATGTACAGGTGCGTGAAAGAGATAATGAATTGAAGAAAATGATGCAGATGTATAGAACCTTTAAATATATAATCACAGATAGATTACATGCAATGCTGTTTGCGGTGATAACAGGTACACCGTGTATTGCGCTTGATAATTTAACTTATAAATTATCAGGAGTGTATCCATGGATAGAGAATCTCGGATATATTTGGATGGCAAAAAGCATGAAGGATGTCGATTATTATATAAAACATATTAGCGGCGAGGAGCATCAGTTCGATAGGTATACATTTCAGAATGAATTTAAAACAATATTTTTGGAGATGAAGGAGAGAATAGAATAATGTCCCCAGTAGCAAAAAGATTAATAAATTGTTCCATACCGGTTTCTGCATGTAATTTAAAATGTCACTATTGTTATATTACACAGCATGGTGAAAGAGAAAGCAAAATGGTTAAGTTTGACTATTCACCAGAACATATAGGAAAAGCGTTATCCGTTGAAAGGTTGGGGGGAGCGTGTATATTCAACCTGTGTGGACATGGCGAAACACTTATGGTAAAAGAAATTCCGGAGATTATTTATTATCTTGCAAAACAGGGACACTATTTGGAAATTGTTACGAATGCGACATTAACAAATGCAATTGATAAGATACTGGAAATGGATAGAGATATATTGACTCATTTGGAGTTTAAATGCTCATTTCATTATTTAGAACTGAAACGGTTAAATTTGTTGGATACGTATATACAGAATGTGAAGAAAATGAGAGAAAAGGGATGCTCAATTACAGTTGAGCTGGTTCCCAATGACGAGTTGGTTCCATATATAGATGAAGTCAAAAAAGTGTGTATAGACAATTTTGGGGCATTATGCCATCTTACAGTTGGAAGAGATGATAAGAGTAACGATAAACATATATTAACAAAGATGTCAAATGCAGAATATCAAAAAGTATGGGCGCAATTTGATTCTGATTTATTTAAATTTAAGATGGATACATTTGAAGTGCCAAGGAAAGAATTTTGTTATGCAGGAGATTGGTCGATAGTTATAGATTTACCGACAGGAGAGACCAGAAAATGTTATCAGACGAAAAAGACATTTAATATATATGAAAACATTGATAAGCCAATAGGATTTGAAGCAGTTGGGAATAGATGTCCCGAGCCACATTGTTTTAATTCACATGCATATTTAACATTGGGAAATATACCAGAACTAGATACCCCGACGTATGCTCAAATGCGCAACAGAATATGTCAAGATGGCAGCGAATGGTTAAATGAAGGGTGTAAAAAATTTCTTAATGGAAAATTTTCTGAAAATAACACGGAGTATAATATATTTAAAAAGTTTAAAACAAAATTCAGAAAGAGTAAAAATATATGAAGCACAGTTCAAATAACAGCTATTAGCTTGGGGTTGCCGATCTCTTAAAGAAATGTAATGGAAGAATGTGTCAGCATATTTATTTCTTATTATAAATTTGCCTATATTAGAGTTTGATTGTTCTTGTGTTTTTCTCAATACGTTGCTACAATAGATTGTGGTGTGATTTGAGTTGCAAGGGTTAACTTTTGTTATAAACCATGCTTATATTGCAATACCACCTATCCCCTAAGGAGACTGTTTATAAAAATGTCTGATACAGTAATCAAAATAGAGAACCTGAAAAAACAATATAAATTAGATACAATTGGTGGGGCAACTCTTAATAAGGAAGAAAAGAGTAAACAGCGCTTAATATGGGTAGATTTACTGAGAGTGCTTGCCACATGGGGAGTCATTTCAATACATGGAAAAAGTTGTTATGAGTTCGAAGTAGGCACTTACAAGTGGGTTGAATACGGATTTATAAGTGCAGCATTTACATGTTGTGTACCAGTTTTTTTGATGTTGAGCGGATATCTGTCTTTGCAAAGATGTGTTTCAATAGGAGATACGTTAAAAAAGAGAGCGCCTCGTGTAATATTAATGAAGCTTGTCAGCATGTTTTTACTGGCATTGAGTGGCGGCATGTATGCGTTGTTCAGGTCACAACCCATTATTTCGCAGATGAAATCTACCATAGGGAATTGGGGATATACAACACTTTATTTGTCAGTGCTTCTTGGTTGTTATCTTGTGACACCATTTTTGTATAAAATAACAGAGAACAGGGAACTTGAGAAATATTTCCTGTTGCTTTCTGTAGTATTTTGTTTTATCGTACCGGCTTTTACTGATCTTGAATATGTCAGAAGCGTGATGCCTCATTTTATAACAGACATTATGGAATGGTTGGATTTCGGGCAGGTGTATCTGCCTGTAGGGAGCGCAGCGTTGTTTGTATTAGGACATTATCTGGGTGTTATAAGTGAGAAAATCAGTAAAAAAGAAGCAGGTATATTTTTGGCTATAGGTTTTATAGTGTGGGAATTATCCACGTTATGGCAGCTGGCTGATTTGGAAAGGACATCTATATTATCGGTACTTAGATATGGCAGGTATTATGGCAGTTATGTTGCCCCTTTGCTTACACTATATTCAGCTTCTGTATTTGTTTTCTTTAAAGTTGCCTGGGGGGGGGTATCCTTCGCTCCCAGAGTATCTAGCTGGATAGGTCATTTGGGTCGGAATTCCGTGTTGATTTATCTTTTGCATGGAAGCGTGATTAACATTTTAAGACCTATTATCCCAGCATTTTGGACGAGATCATTTATCGTTGAAACGGTAGTAGATGTGACAATTTATTTTGGAGTAGCATTTGTATTGTCACTTATTTTGGAGCGTATTCCGATTGTGAAGAAGATATGTTAAGTAATAGAAGATATTGGGGAGAAAAGAATGAAAATTGACATAGTGGTTCCTTGTTATAATGAACAGGATTGTATTAGACCATTATATATGGAGATTAAAAAAGTATTTGATACAATCAATAAAGAGGCGTCAAATATAGAGGAGTCATATGCATATTCAATTTTATTTGTGAATGACGGAAGTAAAGATAATACCCTGGCAGAGATTAAGAAGTTAGAAGCAGAGGCTGGATCTTCGGTGATAAGGTATATTTCCTTTGCACGAAATTTTGGTAAGGAATCCGCCATATATGCTGGTTTTGAAAAAACGGGGGGGGGATTATATCGTACTCATGGATGCAGATTTACAGCATCCTCCAACTTTAATTCCTGAGATGCTTAACGCAATGAAAGAGGGTTATGATTGTGCCGGAGCTCGCCGTGTATCAAGAGGAGGAGAGCCGCCGATACGTAGTTTATTGGCGAATTGTTTTTATAAATTTATTAATAAAGTTACATGTATGGAGTTAGTGTCCGGAGGCTCAGACTATCGCATGATGACAAAGCAGATGGTAGAAGCTATTGTATCACTTTCTGAAAGAGAACGTTTTATTAAAGGAATTATGTCATGGGTCGGTTTTGAAACTAAGTGGATTGAGTATGAAAATGTTGAACGTTTTTCAGGGCAGACTAAGTGGTCATTTTTCGGACTTGTCAGATATGCTTGGAACGGGTTTGTTAGTTTTGCGACTACACCACTTCGTGCGGTAGTATATTTTGGATTATTTATAGTTTTTATTGCGGTTGCAGGAGTTTTAAAAATAATTGTAGATAGTATGCGATATGGAACTCCGGGAAACGGAATTGCGACTCTTATGGTGTTGATTCTATTCTTTAGTGGTGTCATCATTACAATATTAGGTGTTATAGGAGAGTATATCGCCAGAATATATCTGGAGTTGAAACATAGACCGGTATATATTGAGAAAGAAACAAATATTGTGAAGGAATAAAGCTTCTTTTAGCCAAAAGGATTGATTACCAGAAAGAGAAGTTTGAAAATCTTTTCCGGTGTAAAAAGGCGTATAGGGATTTTAGGATTAATCAGATTCAAATGGCTGATATGGAATTTGTTGATTTGCTAACTGCCCGAGAGCGAATATTAACTATATAATTATGACACAGTAGATACGAGTATTGAGGTGTATTATTCCGGCAATGATAAGATGAACTTAGGACTTTATTTGAAAAATATATAGAAAGAGCCTTAAGTATTATTAATTAAGGAGACAGTATGAAGAAGGTAATAGACAAAAATTTGTTTAAAAGAGTGTGTATAGCTGTTACTGCATTTATGTTATTGGCACATATGTATGTTTTTACAAATGGCGCGCTTCTTTATGATGCTGTTGGCGTATATCGTGGAGATGCTGTCTTTTCGGTCGCTTCTGATAAGTGGGTGGCGGGGGCATACTGGTGGATGGATTTGGGAGTAAACTGTCCGTGGCTTGCGGGAGTGTGGGCGACAGTATTGATGATACTAACAGTTTATGGCATTTGCGATATACTGGAAGTTTATACAACATGGGGAATAGTACTGATATCCGGTCTGTGTGCTGTGAATACTACTATAATTTGTCAACAGGAGTATACAGGTCAGAACTTTTATATTGTTATTCCATTACTTCAAGCGGTTTTAGCTGCATGGATTCTAAGGAAAAGTAATCTGCATTCTGGTCTGAAAGCGATATTAGCTGTTTTTTTGATTGCACTGTCGAGTGGGACATATGGTGCAATGGTGAGTATGATGCCGTCGCTTCTTCTGGTGACGGTGATTTTTGATATTTTAAATGGTAATACGGGCAGAGAAAACTGGATAAAATCACTTAAATATGTGAGTATTTTTTTGTGCGGCATGGCATTGTATTATATAATTCTTCGGGTATTATTATATATTCAAGGCGGTGAGCTACAGTCATATATGGGTGAGAGTGCACTCTCAAATGCGGGTGTGCTGTGGGACATGGCGGAGATAGTTCCTGAGGCATATAGAAATATAATCAACTACTACTTGGGTCATAGTAGTTTTTTGCCAACACTTCTTCATAGGGCATTATCAGTGCTTATGGTTATTGGCGGGTTAGAGAGCATATTACTTCTGGGGATAATGAGAAAAGAACTGCAAGATAAGTTGTTAAATGGGATTTTATTAATTCTTGCAGTTGCGATATCTCCCATTGCATTGAATCTTATTTATATTATGTCTTTGGGGCATATACATTATTTGATGATTTTTACTTACTGCATACCATTGATTGCATTTGTGAAAGTGAATGAGCTTTTGATGGAGAAAATCGGAAAACAAAAAATTCGCTATATCGGATATGTAAGTCGTGCATTTGGAGTGTTCTTTATATACTATAGTGTGGTGATGAGTAATGCTGTATATATGAATTATCAGCAGCTGTATATAGAAACAATTTCAATAGGCACAAGACTTCTTGACCGTATAGAGACATGTGATGGATTTGACGGCACGGAGGAAGTGGTCCTGCTAGGTGCCATGTACTATAATGAATACTGGTACAATACTGCCAATGACAAGGGGGCGATGATACTTGGGGCGTCTCTCGGCCCCAGTTATATAAATGGAATATACTGGGCGCCTTGGACTGTAAGATTCTTAGTCAATGTCCTTGATTCAAGCCTTTCATATACATTTTATAATGATGTAGAGACATGTATACAGGAGAAAGGGTTGACCGCCGGGGAGATTGATGCAATTACGGAAATGACTACTTTTCCATCAGATGGAAGTGTAGAAAAGATTGGTGGCAGGATATATGTAAAACTGTCTGATAATGAGTAATTGCCAGAATAACAAAAAGGACTGATAAGTAATGGAGAAAAAAATATTTTTTTTTATAGGCACAGAAGCAGAGCTGATAAAATTATTTCCGGTTATTATTGAATGTCAGAATGTGGGAATGATATGCCATATAATTGCTACGGGGCAAAATGATTTGAAAAAGAGTCGTATATTAGAATTTACAAATCTTAACGGGAGATTTATTGAGCTGTCAAAAGAAGAAAATATTAAAAAAAGTACATTAGGATTGTTTGAATGGTTTATCGGACTTAATAAGAAAGCACCAAAGATTATGAAAGATGTTTTTTCATTTGAAATGCTTGAAGGTGCAGATATGGTAGTACATGGAGATACAGTTTCGACAATGATGGGAGCTTTTGTTGGAAGAAAGCTTGGGATGCGGATTTGTCATGTGGAGGCGGGGCTGCGCTCGCATAATCTTTTCAATCCGTTTCCGGAGGAAATTGATCGTCTCATTACAAGTAAATTGGCGAGAGTGCATTTTGCACCGGGAGATTTGCCGGTGAAGAATCTAAAAAAGGCAAAGGGAACAGTAATAAATACACAGCAGAATACATTGTTAGACAGCCTTAGATTTTCTCAGGATATCCCGGTTAAAAGCAATATTAAGGAAATTCTGAGTGAAAATTATTTTGTTTTTGTAATGCATAGACAGGAGAACCTAATCAGTAAAGCATTTGTGCACGATGTAATGAGTCAGATTATAGAAATTGCAAGAAAGCATAAATGCGTGCTCATTCTTCATAAGATTACAGAAAATGCACTAATTAAATTTGGACTAATGGATGAATTAAAAGAGAATGCTAATGTTATTTTACAACCACGAGTGGACTATTTCGACTTTATGAAATTATTACAGAATGCGGTATTTGTAATTACAGATGGAGGTAGTAATCAGGAAGAGTTGTACTATATGAATAAGCCATGTCTAATCATGCGCAAGACGACAGAACGTAATGAGGGACTTGGTATAAATGCAAGGCTGTTTAATGGTGAGATTTCTGATATTAAAGCGTTTGTCAGTGAAGTCGATGATAACCCAATAGAGGGGAAAGGTATTTCAAGCGACAGGCCATCTCAAGTAATTGCATATGCGCTGAAAATGGATTAACGATGAAAATTGTAGATAAAATACTAACTAAATTATTTGATATGGACAAGTCTGTGATAATCTTGTTTATATTTTCCATATTAGGCAGTTTTGTCAACTATGCTTTTCAGATTGTTTTGGGTAATATGCTTACAATTTCGGATTATGGAGATTTTAATACGATTAATTCGTTATCAACAAATCTCGTGTGCTTATATTCTCCGTTAGCCATATATGCTTGCCGCATATCAGCAGAGAAACGAAATAATTTATTTGCTAATAGCTTAAACTATCAGAGAATATTTGTTTTTACCCTTCTAATTTCGTTCATTATAATGAGTGTAGGGGGAGGATTGTTTATTTTTTCCCCGAGAGTAAGGTTTGGTACTAAAGCATTTTCATTTTGGATATTTATTTTGTTTATGACATCTATTGCAGGGATATATACTGTTTTAAATGGCATTTTACAAGGAGTTAATCGATTCGGATGGTATGGATTCCTGGGATTCGTTATGATGATAGTAAAAATGGGACTTTCATATATTGGAGTCAAACTTGGCGGACGGGTGTCGGCGGTTGTTTGGGCAATGCTTATAAGTTATGTAATTGTAATATGCTTTATTATTGTGATAATTGGTTTGGCAATAAAGCAACAATGTAAAAATGGTCAAGGGCAGGTAAATTTGGCGACGGAATATAAAGAAATATTGCAATTATATGGCATTACATTTCTTGTACAAATGCTTATTTCGCCATATATTAATGGCGGTGAAATCATATTGATGAGCTATTTCTATGATAATGAGGCTGTTGGATTGTATTCACTAGCTGCGAATGTTGCGAGGATTGGTATGTATGTACTTTCAATTTTGACGTCTGTGCTGCTTCCAAATGTTTCATCGGATTGGAGCAGTGGTAAGAATGTCAAAAGAAAGTTCTATATTGCGATGGTATTTGCTTTTGGAGTTGGAATCACATGGTTTTTATTTCTCTCAACAATAGGGAGACAACTTGTATTCATGTTTCTTGGTGAAAGATATTATGAGGCATTATCAAATATAAAGTATATGGCATTGTGGATGATAGGATTAGGAATGCTGATAGTAGCTAATACATTTTATCTTGCGATAAATAGATTAAAAACTTATCTGTTAGTGTTAGTGATTGTAACAGTGGGTATCATAGGTTGTGTGGCTATTAGCGGTATTGATATTGTTTATGTACCAGTTGTGATTAGTTCGGGAATTCTGCTGATATTATTATTTGCATTTGTTGACATGAAGGGATTAGTTAATCCTAATAACACAAAAGGGTGAGTATATATGGATGAAATAAAATTCAAAGTGAAGAAAATTGAGAAGAAAAAAGATTTTATGCGAAGGCTTGCTATGATATATAAGGCAAGTCAGAAACCTGCTTTATATTTTGCTAAGAGATTGGGAAAAAGATTGGGAAGCGGAGATTTTGCTTGTAACCTGATGATTCCATATAGTATGGCAATGGAAGAAGAATCCAATTGTTATGTAACATATGATTTGCATCCAAAGAAGGCAGAGGATTACAATGAGTGGCTGTATTACGCCAGGGGGGGGGCAGGAAGGATGCTGTATTGTAATGCAAGGCCCCTTACGCTTGGAAGAGAATTTTACACTGGAAACAGTAAAATATTATGGAAGGTGTTATCCGGGCATTGATGTAATCGTCTCTACGTGGATTGGTGAGGATGAGCTGACAATTAAAAAGCTTCGACAGGAACAAAACTGTATTGTTGTGCAAACAGAACTACCACAAAGTTCAGGAGATGGAAATATCAATTATCAGCGTGTTTCAAGTCTCAAAGGCGCAATTAAAGCTAAGGAATTAAAGAAAAAATATGTTCTAAAAACAAGGACCGACAATAGAATTACGATGCCCGGAGTGTTGGATAGTCTTATAGAACTGGTTGAAAGGTATCCTATAGTATGTGTAGGGCTACAGGAAAAAAGAATGGTATTATTTAATGCGTATCTTTTTTTTCCATTTATGGAGTCGGCCATGTGTTATTTTGGAGCAACAGATGATGTTATTGCAATGTTTTCAGATGAAAGTAGGGAGGTGAAAAAATACGATACCTATAGTGCTAATAGTTTTATAGCACAAGGTTGCACATATAAGGAAATGTTTGAAAAAGGGAATTCACTTACAGATTTTGCAAAGCACTTTTTTAGTAAGATGGGAGAAGATGTTGTCTGTGAAATGGATTGTTGGTGGAATATCCTTGGAAAAAGAGCGATATGCTTACCGATGGCTTATCTAAGACCGATATGGTTGAAATATGATTATAATCATGAACAAAGTGATTTCACATGGCTGTATAGGAGAAAAATTATGGGTTCGGCTGGATTGGATAACTCAATGATTAATTTTGGAATGTGGAATGATATGAGACAGGGGCGTTTTGACATTAATCCGAAGAACTTTGATTATTTATTGACGCAGGCGATGCAATGATAAAAAAATAGCAGTACAGGTGTCAAAAGGTAAAAATATGTGAAATCAATAGTAAATGTATAATGATATGTTATAATGGTAATGTTGTATGGAGGAGCTAGGAGAACTTCGGAAGCAGGAGGCGGGGATCGATGTTAGTTATATTGCTATATGTGCTCTTAATAGGTTTATTTACGTATGGAATTACTATTAATTCAGAAAGGAAGGAGATACTTAGTAAGCGAAACACAGATGCATTAAAGGGACTTTTTTGTATTTTTGTTGTATTATCGCATATGGTTGAGTATAGTCCTTATTTGTATATAGTTCAGCTGGTATTTATTTGTGTATTTTGTTTTTTTATGTTCTCGGGTTATGGATTAACAGTATCTTATGCAAAGTGTGAATATCTTGATAGAAAACGTTGGTTTTGTAAGCAGATTAGAAGAATTGCAAAATTAATAGTTCCATTGATGGTGGTTGCCATTATTGAAATATTTCTGAATGTCCCAATATATTCAGGGGTGGGGTACTGGATTTTTGTAATTTCAGTATTTTATTTATTATATGGTATTTTAGCAGTTGTGATAAAGAATAAAAAATGGACTTATATTTCTATGATTTTTATTTCGTTATTCTATTCGCTTTTTTGTCAATTCGTATTACATTATGGGACATTGTGGCCTGCGCAGGAGCTTGGATTTGCAGTGGGAGTGGGATACGGGGTACATAAGGAGAAAATAGAGGGAGTATTGAGAAAAAATACAATATGGATTTTCATGTCTTCTATAATTATATTTTTAATAACTGCTGTGACATATGTTATTAGATACTCTGGTGAGCATGATATTAGAGTATTGAGTTCTGGAATGTACTTGGGGCGTATTATAATGCAAGGATCAGCACTTTTGATTATATTTACTTTTCTGCTTTGGTTTCAAATAGGAAATAGAATTACAATTTTTATCGGGAAGCATCTTTCAATGTATATTTTTATACTTCATGGTCTTATTTTAGAACTTACTAAGTTAAGAGGAATGGGGGGGGAAGCTTGTATTGCTTTTGTATTGACCGTTACTATTTGTGTTTCTATTTTTGTTGATTTTATGGTAAGAAAAATATCGGATAAACTAACGAATTATAAGGATTAGGACTAAGAAATATACGATAATCAATAAGAAAATGAAAGAGTATACGAAGAAGGAGGCGGCAAAATAAATGTCAGAAGAAAATTTGACTATATTGGTATTAGCAAGGGATCAGACAAGTAAGCTGGCTTATTTGACATCATATTTTATGGATAAATATTGGAATGATAGAAAATATGATTTAGTCCTGTGCACACAGACTCAGTGCCCACAAAATTCTAATTACGATCGAGTTATATATGCCGGAGCTGAAACGGCATGGTCGGATAGACTTTGCACAGCTGTAAAAACAATCCAATCAGAATACATTTTATTTACGCCAGAGGACTTTTTTTTGAAAGACTTTGTGAAATCAGGAGTAGTAGAAAGTTATCTTGAGAAGATGGATTTTGAGAGGACTATATCAGTAATCAAATTGACGCCGAGCAGACATTTTGTTGAAAAATATGACAATCGATACAACTGTAGCAGAAAAGGGCAACCATATCGCGTATGTGTACAACCAACCATTTTTAGAAGAGATTATTTGTTGGCATTGGCAGAGAAGAAGTATTCACCATGGCAATTTGAAGTAGAGGGCAGTGAATATAGCAATACTTTGGATGGAAAAGTTTTGGTTGTAAGAAAAGAAGAATATTGCTGCGTTCATGCTTGGTGGAGGGGAGCATGGACAAGAGAGGTTATTTCTTTTTTTAAGAGAGAGAACATAGACAAGAATTTATATGAAAATGAGCCGATATATCCTATATTAAGATATATGCTTGATTTTATTTGGAGTATTGTTGTCGTTTTTTTCCCAAGTTATTTTACAAATTATTCAAAAAAGAAAAAACGACAGAATTAGGCGGAATTGCTTGTGGTTATGGATTTTTTAGGAAAATGAAGGAGTATACGAATGATTCAGAGAAATAAGGATATGTATCTTGAAAATAGGGATTTGGAATATTTATATACAATGAATCGATTTCCGGTATATTGTGGTGTGACGGATATATTAGAAAAGGAAGACCAATTTGAAGATTTAGAATGGATGATTTCTAAAGGATCCGGTATGATTCAATTGGGAAAACTTCTGCCGTTGGAGGTACTGTATAGTGTATCGCATAATTCGAGTTATGGAGGAATATGGAAACGTCATCACGAAGAATTTGCCAGTTTTCTTTATCGGTATGTAGGCAAAAAAGGGGTATTGGAAATAGGAGGCGGAAATGGCATTCTTTGTTCTGTTTATAATAAGAGATATTCAATGGAGAACATGGAGTGGACGATTATTGAACCCTCAGAGGTAAAGATTGTAGATGGGTGTGATGCGCACTATATTAAGAAAATGTGGAGTGGTGAGTTGGATTTAAAGATGGTACCATATGACACGTTAGTACATTCTCATTTAATGGAACATCAGTATGATTTGAATATGTTCATGTTGAATTGCGCAAAAACTCTCAAAGAGGGACAGAGGATGATTTTTTCTCTACCTAATTTAAAACACTGGCTCAAAAAGAAATATTTAAATGCCCTATTTTTTGAACATACTTATCTTATTTCTGATGATTATGTTGAAGGTATGCTTAATAAATATGGATTCAGAATACTGGAAAGACGTGATTTCGGTAATGGACATTCATTGTTTTATGCTACTGAAAAAACAAATAGCATAATGGATAGTAAATTGGATTATAGAAAACTTTATATTGATAATAAGCGGGACTTTTTAGAATTTATTACGTATTTTGAAGATAAGGTAGCTCAGTATAACGAGAACATGAGAGCATATGATAAAGTATATTTATTTGGAGCACATATTTTTTCTCAAATGCTGATAAAATTTGGATTAGATACAGATAAGGTTCAATGTATTTTGGACAATGATCCGTTGAAACAAGGTAAAAGACTTTATGGAACCTCTTTTTTTGTAAAGAGTCCGAAAGTTTTGGAGAATGAAATCAGTCCAGTGGTTGTATTGAACGCGGGAGCATATTCAGAAGAAATAAAGAATGATATAATGGAAAATATTAATGACAACACTATTTTTTGGGAGTAAAGCATGAACATTTTAGCGCACAGAGGGGCTTGGGATACCCCCGATGAGAAAAATACGGTACAGGCTATAAAAAGAGCATTTTCTAATGGTTGGGGAATAGAGACAGATGTTAGAGACTATTGTGGGAAGCTGGTGATATCGCATGATATTGCATCCGAGGACTCACCCCTTCTAACGGATATTCTTTCAGTGTATAAGGAAGTGGGAATGGAATCATTTCTTGCAATAAACATTAAAGCAGATGGAATTCAGAGTCTGCTTATGAATGAACTTGAAGAATATGAGATTTCTAATTATGCTGTGTTTGACATGTCCATTCCCGAGCAAGTAGTATACAAGAAAATGAATATTCCTTTCTTTACGAGGCAAAGCGAGATTGAAACGTATCCGGTAATGTACGACGATGCAGCAGGAGTTTGGATGGATGAGTGGGAGAAGGCGTGGATAGATAGGCAAGTAATTTGTGGACATTTGGAGAAGGGGAAGGTAGTGGGAATTATCTCACCTGAAATTCATGGGAGAGATTATCAAATATTATGGGAGCATCTTAAAAAAATAGATTCAGACAGATTGTTTCTTTGTACGGATATACCGAAAGAGGCGGTGGAGGTATTTTGTGGCAATGATTAAAGCAATTTTATTTGATATGGATGGTGTTCTAATCGATGCAAAAGAGTGGCATTATGAAGCTTTAAATAGTGCTTTATCGTTGTTTGGGATTACAATCAGTCGTTATGAGCATATTCATAGTTTTGATGGTCTCCCAACAAAGGAGAAATTAAAAATGCTAAGTGAGGAGATGTATCTTCCCGAGAAACTTCATGGATTTATCAATGAAATGAAGCAGCTATATACTATGGATTTAATTCATGAAAGATGTACTCCGATTTTTCAGCATGAATATGCCCTGTCGAGATTGAAGAACGAGGGATATAGAATGGCAGTTTGCTCGAACTCAATTCGAAGTACAGTTGACCTTATGATGGAATCAGCTGGTTTAATGCCTTATTTGGAAGAAATATTTTCAAATGAAGATGTTACTCATTCTAAACCTGACCCGGAAATATATCTGACGGCCATGAAAAAAATGAATGTTTTGCCAGAGGAATGTATAATTTTGGAAGATAATAAAAATGGGATAAAAGCCGCAATAGACAGTGGTGGTCATGTTATGAGGATTGGTGATGTATGGGATGTAAATTATACCAATATTATGTTCAGGATTAAGGAAATTGAAGGAGGAAATCCATAATGCGGACAAATGTTCTTGTTCCTTCTGTAGGAGTATCTGAGTTTTTTAAGGATAGTTATTATCCCAAAATATTGATGGAAGTTAATGGAAAACCAATGGTGCAGCATATTGTTGAGGAATATCAGGATATTAATAATATTCATTATATATTTGTGTTAAAGGAGGAAGAGTGTAGAAAATTTCACACAGATGATATTGTGAAGTTATTGACAGATTCAAATTGTGATGTTATTCGTATACATGGGGGTACAAAAGGAAGCTTATGCACATCTTTGATGGCTATTGATTATATTGATAATAGTGATAAACTCATTATTGTGAATAACGATGAAATAAGGGATGTAAATTATAATGATCTTATAGATTATTATGAAGAAAAAGAGGCGGATGCCGGAGTGATTAGTTTTGAAAATTACCATCCCAGATGGACATATATCAAAACGGAAGATGATTATGTTGTAGAAGTTGCAGAAAAAAGACCAATTTCAAAAAAAGCTGTAACAGGATTCTATTACTATCGGCAAGGAAAGGATTTTATTGAGTCCGCAAAAAGGCGGATAAGAAAAAGAAACTCACTAAATGGAGTATATTATGTATCCGGCTCAATAAATGAAATGATCCTGCAGAACCAAAAGGTTGCGTATTATCAAATTGCTAATGAGGCCTATCATTCTTTATACTCAATGGAAAAGATTAAAAACTATGAGAAGTGGGTGCGCAGAAATGAAGAACGCTAAAATTAATGATATGTACAGAGGATGGTTTATTGGTAATTTTGAACCATCATTATTTAAAACAAATGATGTTGAGGTAGCACTAAAGCATTATGCAAAAGGCGATAGGGAAGACGCGCATTACCATAAAATTGCAACTGAATTTACGGTTGTAGTTAATGGTAGAATCAGGATGTTTAACAGGGAGTGGGAAAAAGGAGATATCATTGTAGTTGAGCCATACGATTGTACTGATTTTGAAGCGTTAGAGGATTCGGATACTCTTGTGGTAAAACTCCCGGGTGCAAATAATGATAAGTATTTGGAGGTGACCAGATGATTAATATAGTTATACCTATGGCTGGAAGAGGAAGCAGATTCGCCAATGCAGGATTTGAACTTCCCAAGCCATTGATTGATGTTGCAGGAAAACCTATGATTGACTGGGTAATAGATAATATAGCCCCTAAGGAGCCACACAGATTTATTTTTTTGTGTTTGCAGGAGCATCTAGAAAAATATGATCTTGAATGTCATCTTAAGGCTAAGGAAGAGGATTGTGTGATTGTTCCTGTTAATCAGGTTACAGAAGGAGCAGCTTGTACTGTGCTTTTATCAGAACGGTATATTGATAATAATGATCCAATGATGATTGCCAATTCTGACCAGTATGTAGATGTGGATATAGATAGATATATACAATGTATGGGTGAGAATGATGGTTTAATCATGACGATGAAGGCTGACGACGATAAGTGGTCGTTTATAAAGTATGATGAGAATAAGTTTGTGACAATGGTTAGAGAAAAGGAAGTTATTTCTGATGAGGCTACTGTCGGAATTTATAATTTCGCAAAAGGTTCGGATTTTGTAAGATATGCACATAATATGATTGATAAGAATATAAGAGTGAATAATGAGTTTTACGTTGCGCCAGTATACAATATGATGATTGAGGATAAGAAGAAGGTTGTTTTCTATAACGTAGGAGAGGTGGATAATGGGATGTATGGACTTGGGACACCCGATGATTTAAAAAGATTTCTGGAGAGTTATGCTATGAAGTAGAAGATTCATAAGAGCATCAGTAAGAAATAGCATCTAAATATATCCCAATTTGTATAAGGAAACGAAAAAATGAATTTTAAGAGTATAGTAACGATTATGATAGCAACGTTCAATTCGGAAAAACTGCTTCCTCGAACACTGGATGCTATCAAGAAACAGACATATCCGGCTGAGCTTATAGAGATATTAGTGATTGATGGAGGGTCTGAGGACAAGACAAAAGAAATTGCAAAAGAATATGGATGTCGGATATTGGACAATCCAAAGACGGAGCCGGTAAATGCCAAGCTTATCGGTATGCGGGAGGCTGCTGGAAAGTATCTTGTGACAATTGATCATGATGAAGTAATGCAGAATCCCAGAAGTATAGAAAACAAAGTGATAATGCTTGAACGGCATCCCGAATGTAAAGTGGCATTGTGTAGTGGTTATCTTTGTCCGGCTGATTATCCGAGACTTAACCAATATATTTCGGAATTTGGGGATCCATTCTCGTTATTTGTATATAGGTTTTCCAAAGGGTATGGCTCATTAGAAAAGAACTTGAGGAAATATTATAATGTTGAAGCTGATGAAGATGAGGGATTTATTGTTTCCTTTAATATTATGAAAAAACAGCCGATATTCGAACTATGTTGCGCAGGTACTATGATTGATAGAGAGTATTTTATAAAATTTGCAGGTGTTTGCGATGACGGAGACATTTTTGTACATTTATTTTATTTGATGTTGGAGAAAGGAGAGCATAAGGTTACTTTTACCACGAAGGATCCATTAGTCCATTATTCAGCTGATAGTTTGAAACGATATATTCCGAAAATTAAGTGGAGAATCTGCAATAATATTCATTTTGCTAATATGGCGGGGAGTGGATTTAGTGGAAGAATAAATCATCAGAAAAGCATAAAAAACCGAAAGTATTTATTTATACCATATACTTTTTTCTGTGTTCCTGCTGTTTTTGAAGGGTGTTGGTTGGCGATAGATCGTCGAAATCCCATTTTTTTGATGCATCCGATATTTTGTTGGTATACATTAATTCAGATTGTATATCAGTATGTTTTGAAAGTAATAGGCAGATCTCCGGTTATGACTAGCTATGACGGGAAAAAGGTGGTTTAGATAATAATGAACAAGGCGATGGAAGGATTTGATAAAATGACAGTAGTTGATTATATTAATGGCAATTCACCGTTATCGGAGACAGCCAGAAGTGTGTTTATGCACATGAGATTATATTATCCATGGAATAGATATAGTATGTGGAAGCAAAGGAAAGAAAAGGTAGTTCCTAAAAGTATGATTGAAGCAAGAGAATTCTTTGAAGCCAATCAATTAAGGATAGATTATATTAGTAGTTTTCTTGCAGACGAAAAATCAAGAGATACTTTTCACAAACTGATCCATATGAGACAATATTATGAAACATCGGATATCCCTCAGTATAATTATTTTGATCAATATTTTCCGCGAGATATTATTTGTTTTGATGAGAATGAAGTTTTTGTTGATGGGGGGGGTTTTACAGGAGATACACTTTTAAAGTTCAGAAAACTTTGTCCAAATTATAAGAAAATAATTACATTTGAGCCTGATCAAAAAAATATTTTATATATGAAAAAGAAATGCAGAAATGTAAGGGATCTAAAGATTATTGAGGCCGGAATGTCAGATATTGATGGTGGAGGAAGTTTTAGACAGGATGCAACAGGAATGTACTCATCGTTTGTTCAAGAAAATACGGGTCTTACGATTCCGTTGGTAAAGATGGATAGCCTGAATGAATGTAAAGATGCAACATTTATTAAAATGGATATAGAAGGATTTGAAATGAATGCTCTGCGAGGGGGAAAAGAAATAATAAAAACTCGCAAGCCGAAATTGGCAATATGTATATACCATAGTAATGAAGATATGCTTCGAATTGCTGAATATGTGCATGAGCTGGTTCCTGAATATAAGATTTATATGAGGGCACATAATATGGGAATAGCAGAAAATGTCTTATATGCGATAGTATAAGGGTTAAATATGGGAGTAGCAAATTGAAAATTGATATAAAAAATAATACCAACTATTTTTGGAAAATAATATTTACTTTTTTTATTGCATATATACATTTTGCATATAGAAGGTACACAAATGGATGGTATCTTTGTGTTGACTTTTTTTTCTTTTCTTCCGGTTTTGTTTTGGCAATGTCGAGAGAGACAGATACAATTAGATATATTTGGAGAAGAACAAAAAAATTATGGCCGTATTTATTTCTTAGTTATGTAATGGTATATGTCTTTTGTTTTAAGGGGGGGGTATTAGGGAAATACTACGGCAAATGTTACTCCATATTGGAGAAAGCACGCCATTTTCATATTTTTTCTTTGATCTGGAATATGCCGGAAGATACCATATTAATTTTCCGGCTTGGTATGTGTCCAGTTTGTTGTTGTGCAGCATAATTATTCATTACCTATATTTTAATCATAAAAAGTATTTTATATCCGTGATGGCACCGGTTATGATAGTATTAATTTACGGGCACATATATAGAACCTTTCCATCTCTGAATGTTGGTGGAGATGTGGGGATTTTTTTGAATGAATATTATTTACGTGGCTTTGCGGGTATGTCAGTTGGTGTTATATGCTATTATATATTGGATAATATAAAAAATATAAAATTTTCTAAATCTTTTTGGATATTGATGCGGATTGTGGAAATGGTGTCAATGATTCTGTTTACGTGGATTGGGTTGATGTATGGAGAGCAGAAGACGGATATGGTTTTATTAGTCATACTATTTGTTGGAACATTTTGTTCTTTTGTGCATCCTGTATATGATAAAAAGTCAATTATAAGTGAGATGCTAAAGAAAGCAAGCTCATATACATATGCATGTTATTTAAATCATATTTTTGTTGGTATAGTTATTGTAGCTTTTTCTGAAAGTATACCCATTATAAATAATTTAGTTTGTTATTATGTGTTTATTGTTTTTTTGTCAGTTATTACTCAGAATACATTGGTGGTATTGGGAAAACAGTGCAGGAAACTTAAAAAGGTATTTATTTTAGAGTAGAAGTGTGAATAATAAAGGATGGAAAGAAATTTGAAAAAGATAATCAAATCTTGTTTGATGTGACAACAAATATTCTTAACTTGATTAAAGAAGTTTTGGAAAAAAGCAAGCCCGATGTTGTATTGGTGCATGGAGACACATCTATAACTTTTGCAACGGCACTTGCTTGTTTTTATCTTCAGATTCCGGTAGGGCATGTGGAAGCGGGATTGAGGACTTATAATCTCTACTCACCGTATCCGGAGGAGTTTAACTGGGAGGTTGTATCTATTATTTCACGGTATAATTTTGCGCCGACAGCCATGTCCAGAGACAACTTGATAAAAGAATGTAAGGATGAAAAAGCAATATGGATAACTGGTAACACAGCGATTGATGCAATGAAATTGACTGTCAGACATGATTATTCACATCCAGAACTTGAGTGGGCGTTTGGTTCAAGACTGATTCTTATTACAGCACACCGTCGGGAGAATCTGGGAGAGCCAATGCGTCATATGTTTAGAGCGATATAGCGTGTCATGGATGAACATCCGGACGTGAAAGCAATTTATCCGATTCATATGAATCCGCAAATCCGCAAGATTGCAGAGGAAGTATTTGGGGAATTTGCCATTGGGATAAGCAGAGATAAGGAAGGGCGTATACATATTATAGAACCTTTGGACGTGCTGGACTTTCATAATTTTATGAAACGTAGTTATCTGATTCTTACTGATTCCGGAGGAATTCAAGAGGAGGCTCCATCTCTAGGGAAGCCATTAGTGATGCGGGATACCACGGAGCGGCCAGAGGGCATTGAGGCAGGTACATTAAGGTTGGTTGGTACGCATGAGGAGATTATTTATAAAGAGTTCAGTAGACTTTTGAATGATCCTGAAGTATACAGACAGATGGAGAATGCTGTCAATCTGTCTGGAGATGGACATGCTTGTTAGAGAATTGCAGATATCTTGGAAATGGGATATACGGATAGGTAGCATGGGAAATACATTTTGATATCCGCTCCAAGAGCAACATGGTATAAAAGATAAGAGAGGTTACAATGGAAACATACGATTTAAAAGGACAACAAAGAATGGATTGGATAGATGCTGCGAAAGGAATTGCGGCAATTTTAGTAGTGGTAGTACATGTATGTACAGTTAATGTAGAGGAAATCTCTGATTTTTTGGTAAATATGCTTGGTTCATTACATAATCCGATTTTTTATTTATGCAGTGGAATTTTATTTTCGGTGAAGAAACCTGTGAATAATAGTATAAAGATTCTTTTTCATAAAGCGCTTGATTTATTGATTCCCTTTGTGGTTTGGTGTATTTTATACACTTTTTACGCTAAGGTTTTAATAGACGTGACGCAGAGCGATTACGTTTTTTCGCAATGGGAAAATGTAAATAAATTATGGTTTTTGCCAGTTCTTTTTTTTGCATTTTGTATTACTGTATTTGGGGAAAAAGTCCATCTTAAAGCAGTGCATATGGGAGGAATACTGGTTGTCGGAATGGTTGCTGGCGCGTTTATTTCGTCAATGTTAGCTAAAATTGCCTGTTATACCTTGATTTTTTATATAGGTACTAGACTTAAGAGGATAGGTAAAAAGGAGAAAATTATAGGAATTTTTTGTATAGTGGTATGGGGTGGAATTGTCACAACATGTTATATGACCGGACTAATAACCATGTAGGATAATTTAAAGGTAGGAGTAAAGCTTTTGATCATGTTAGAAAATTGTGTTGCAGGTGCGATGGGTTTTACTTATGTTATATATAGTCTTACTGAAAAGTTATCCAGCTATATAATGAGAGTAATTCAATATGTTGGCCGGAATAGCCTTTATATTTATATTTTGCATCATTTATGTATTTATTTATTGCAAATAGTAAATTTAAAGAATGCAACATATAGATTTGCCTGGGGGGGTAGCGCTAATATTTCCACTAATTATTGCTAAAGTTATTCGAGGTTCTATTGTAGATAAGGTACTGTTTAAACCGTCAAAAATAATTAAGGATTAGTCTTGGCTTGGACAGTATCAATGGCAGCTTTTTCTTGTTGGGAAATGATTGCTTACTGGGAAATCCAATAGCCAGAAATATTGCATCACTATCCTTTTGTATAATAATCGTTATGCTGTTGCATAAGTTCAGAGTGATAAACTTTGTATCTGTTCTTTTAGGAAAATCAATTGCAGTTCTTTTTATATTATATGCAAGTAGAAAGAAAGATCATATATAATGCTAGAAATCATTAAGGACAAAAGAAATATATATAAGAAAATCATACACTCTGATAAGGAGTTAGATTTTACTGTTGCAATATTCTCTGTTATAGCATTTCTCTGCCTTTACGGAGTCAATATACTTAATCCGACATACACCGATTGGTTACTGTAGGGGGGCTCTTTCCCAGCACTATTAGGGATGGAAAGCATTCAGAAACGGTGCATGGCGTTTCCCTATCGGACTGACTGACAGATTAGCATATCCGGGTTATACATCAGTAATATTTACAGATTCAATACCACTTTTTGCTATTATTTTTAAAATATTATTGATGATGTAAAAACATATTGGAAAAATATAGTTTCGGTGGTATTGGTAATTGTTGTGATTTCTTTTGTAGCGTCTTCACCGATAGCTTCGTTTAACGACATAAAATTATATGAACTGGCATTATCGGAACTTATAACCAAAGTATGGGCGATTTTTCGTGCAAGTGGAAGAATTGTCTCCATTTTTATGTTAATTTGTTTGGTTACACAACTTATAGATATAAGACCTGGATTGAGTTATCTTCGCCAAAGACTAAGAATTGGTGAGAGGGTGGAATATCAGTCGCCGTTGGAAAACCCGGAACTATGGGATGCGATTGCTGTGAATCAAAATATAGAGCATATAATCGTAACTTATTGGCTGGAAGCAAATTCATTTTATGCACTGGGAGAATTTGCTACGAACAATGACAAAACATTAAATGTTTTTATATAGCACATACTAATGCGGAACAAATGTATAAAGATGTCGGAATATTAATTACAAGAACCGGCTGAGGATAAAATTTTTATTTTTGATGCAAACAATTCAGATTATACAAGCAATAAATATTTAATAGAGGGAAATGATAAAGACGGGCGGTGAACAATAAATCCGGGAGGTATATCATATGGACCATATTGGTTTTTTACGGCGGGAGACTATAAAATAACAATTGATGGCGAAAATCTAATGGATAATAAAATTGAGATTATATTGTCTACTGACGAGGACATAGCCCGTTTAGAAATAGTAGAGGTGGAAAGAGCTGAATGACAGTAGAATAATTATATGGTAAACTATTAGTGAAATAGTTAAATGAGGCAATTAGGAGGTAGCAATGACGGAAATACTGGAAGAAAATGAAGTTTCTTTGGAAAATGAAGAAGAACTAAATGATTTAGAATATTCCGGAAATGAAGATAAACCGCTTTTTGAATCTGTTAGAGTGACTAAAAAAGATTTCTCGGTGTATGAATTATATAGAAAATATATTAAAAAGCAATTAATCCTTGAGGTTGATTTTCAAAGAAGGCTGGTCTGGGAATACAAGCAAAAATGTGAATTGATTGAAAGTATATTAATGGGACTTCCGCTGCCAATATTTTATTTTAAGCAGCAAAATAATTCTACTTATGTAGTGGTTGATGGCAAGCAGAGACTGTCAACTCTGTTTGAATTTCTAAGTAATGGTTTCACATTAAGGTCCTTAAAGATTTTAACATTTTTAAATGGAAAAAAATTTGATGATCTAACGGATGATTTGGGAATCTATCAGTCGCAATTGGAAGATTATCAAGTATATTCACATGTTATTTTGCCACCTACGCCGGATAAAATATTGTTTGATATATTTGACAGAGTTAACAGAGGTGGAACGAAACTTAATAAACAGGAAATCAGAAACGCGTTATATCATGGCGAGGGTCTGGATATGATTATGGATATAGCCAAATCAGAAGAATTTGTGACAGCGACACGTATTGAGTATAAAAAAGATTCCAGAATGAAAGGATCATATTTAATAACCAGATTTTTATCCTTTTATCTGCTTTTTAATGGTTTATTATTTAAGGATGGGACAAAATATGAGTATGTGGGTGATGTAGATGAATTAATTGAAATAACTTTGAAGCAATTAAATGGAACCCCATATGATCAGTTAGAGCAAATTAAGGAAATGACAAAAAAATGTCTGCTAATGTCAAATGCAGTACTGGATCGGGGTGCTTTTCGCAGGGAAGTTAATGAAACAAAACCGATTAATATGAATATTTTTGAAACGACAATGTATTTTATGTCGCGTGTATTGCAGGTTGGCAGACAGGTGGCGGGGTCAAAGATTTATGAGGGATTGTATGAAATAATAAATAGCCCTGATTTTTTGGAGTGTATTGGAAATAGCAGGGATAATTTTGCAAAGGTATATGCAAGATTCGGATTGATGGAGCAACTTATTAAGGAGATTAGTTATGATTGATAAAGTTCATGTAGTAGCTTTAAAATCCATTAAGGATTTAACGGTTGAATGTTCAAAATTAAATTTGTTTGTAGGGACGAATTCTTCAGGGAAGTCTACTTTTTTGCAGGCGCTATTATTGTTGGCTCAGAGAGAACTTAATGGGAAGTATGTCTCTATTGGGGATTTACGTGAGGTAAGAAATTATTATATGTCTAATCATTCCATTATAATTGAGGTGTTCGGGAAGAATGAGAAAGAGCCTGACTGGATCGAATTCATTGAAGACAGGGAACAGGAAAAAGAGGGTTATATTATGATCACACCACCAAGCGGTATATGTGTTGATGCAGAAGAGTCAATGTTTTGTCTGGGAGTGAGCGGTTTTCATTACTTATCATGTCATCGGATGGGGGTTAATGATGTTTACACAAAAAATATGCTGAATGAAACTGATTTCGGAATTGATGGAGAGTATACTTTAGCATATTTATTAAAAAAAGAGGGGGGCGCTGTTGACGAAAAGATTTCGGTTCATAGCGAGGATGTTACAAATAGCTTATTGGATCAGGTGAATTATTGGCTGAATTATATTGTGGGTACTACTTTATATATTAATGATTTAAAAAAAACAAACCATTTACAGGTAAAATATAACAATAATCCGGCCAATGCGGCATCTGAAGCACTGCACTGCCGGCCTGTTAATGTTGGATCGGGTATAAGTTACTTGATTAGTATCATTATTTCATGTTTGGGTGCAGAGGAGGATTCTGTCATTATCATAGAAAATCCGGAGATTCATTTGCATCCTAAAGCACAGTCAAGATTATGTGATTTTTTGTATTTTATTAGTAAATCCGGTCGTCAGCTATTTGTGGAAACGCATAGCGATCACATTTTTAACGGATTACGAGTTGGCGTTGCGACTGGGGTAGTATCGCAAGAAGACATTTCTGTTAATTTTTTTGCAATGAATGAACAGTATGAAACTCAATGTAATCCGATTGTCTTTAAAGAGTATGGGAAAATAGTGGGTACGAATGATAATATGGACATCAATGATTTATTTGATCAATTTGAGATTGATTTGAATAAAATGCTGGGATTATGAGAAACGAGGGATACAAAAGAAAATGGATTATTATTTGAATGAGTATTCATTGAGAGGTCAGTATAGTGATATTGAAGATTTTTTCGGGCATCTTCGAGAGGAGACTTTACCTGTTTTAAATAAAATACAGCAAGAGGAAGGAAATGTTATTTGGAAAAAAAACAGCTTTTGGGAATCAGAGATTTGCAGAGGTGTTTGTTTGACACGGATACCCTTAAAGAGGAATGAACGTTCCGGGGAGCTGCCGCTTTTAATGAATCAGTTAATAAAACTGGCTTATGAGGATCCTTTTTGGGAAGATGATCATGATCCAAATTTGATAATTGAAAAATATGAATTTGATGAAGAATACAGTATTAATTTTGAACAGGTAAATTGCTTTACGAAGGCAATAGAGAATGAAGGAAGAGTTATTTCTTTCTTTCATAAGGAGTATGTAAGGTCTCAACTTCCTGTTATCGTTAAACAAGAGGACAAAGATTCTGAGTATAATATTGATAATATATATACTCTGTCATGGTGGGATAAAGAACCGGAAATAAGAACATGGAGGGCTAATTCGAAGTATTCGGTTCAGGTAAGGGCTAACGAATTTGATTATCATCCGCCGCATTTTCATGTTATTTATAATGAATATTCAGCAGTGTTTAAGGTGAGGGATGGAAGTCTATACAAAGATGGTAGGAAAAAATGGACAACACAAATGATTGCTGAAGTACAGGAGTGGTATCAAATACATAACGACGAACTGCAAGAAGCTTGGGAGAACTTGCATGGCAAAGAAATAGCAGGAGCATTGTTATGAAAAATATTGTGTTAATCGGTCCGGTATATCCATATAAAGGTGGTATTGCTCATTATACAAGCTTACTATATCGCGCATTAAGCGCTCAACATAATGTAGAGATGATATCGTATAAGATGCAGTATCCTAAGTTTCTTTTTAAGAAAGAACAAAAGGATTACAGTGACGATATGTTTCGGATAGATCAGACAAAGTTTCTGATTCACACGGCAAATCCGTTTAATATTGTAAAAGTCGGAATAAAAATCAGACAACAGAAGCCTGATATGGTTATTATGCAGTGGTGGCATCCCTACTTTGCACCGTGCTATTGGATATTAGAAAAGGTGATTGGAAAGAAAATAAAGAAGACTTTTATCTGTCATAATGTGTTTCCCCATGAGCGGTTTCCGTTAGACCAATTCTTGACAAAGATAGTGTTGAAACATGGTGATGGATTTATAGTGCATTCCCAAAGTGATGGAAGAGACCTTCTGACTATAAAGAAAAACGCGGATTATCGATATAATCCCCATCCGACTTACAATGCATTTAAAATATGCAACTTAACAAGACAACAGGCGCGGGAGCAATTGCGTATAGCTCACGATGCAAAAATACTGCTTTTTTTTGGATTTGTAAGAGAGTATAAAGGATTGAAATATCTTTTACAGGCAATGACTGATATTAAAGATAAAATTGCAGATATAAAGCTTTTGGTAGTAGGTTCTTTTGACAATGATAAACAAGCCTATATGAATCTTATTAAAGAAAGTGGAATTTCCGGTTGCGTAGAAGTGATAGATGACTATATTCCGAATCATGAAGTGGAGAAATACTTTGCGGCAAGCGATTTAGTGGTTTTGCCGTATGAGTCGGCGACTCAGAGCGGGATTGTACAGATTGCTTATGGATTTGAGAAACCAGTAATAGTTACTAATGTAGGAGGATTGCCGGATGTAGTAGAGGATGGAAAGACAGGATATGTAGTGGAGTCCAAAAACGGGAAAGCGTTAGCGGAAGCGATTTCTAAATATTTTATACAGCATAAGCAGGAAGAGTTTACACAAAATGTGAAAAAAGAAGCTTATCGATTTAGCTGGGATAGGATGGTGGAGAAGATAGAAAACTACATGCATTAGGAATATTAATAATGAATAAGAGGTCAATTAAGCATGAATAAATTAAAGATTTGGCAAGTACATATACTGGGCATTATCGTGATTACAGCATTATGCTGTATTAATGTCAGGGCAACTGACTACATCTATATTATTAATGATGAATTTGGTTACTGGGCGCATGCTATATCTGCGATGGGCTATGATTGGAAAGATTTGATATCGGAAGCGCCATATTATTCATGGGGCTATAGTTTATGGCTGATACCGATTATTGCTCTTCTGCCTACGCCGGAGTTATGGTACAAAGCGGCATTTTTGTTAAATGTGCTTTTCTTGATTGCGGCTTATTTTTTATGTTATAAAAGCGGTATGAAACTATTTCGCGGGATAGATAAGAAGCTTATTGCTGTGGTTAGCTGCCTTGTAATAATCTATCCGTCTAATACTGTCTATGCACAGGCAACATGGACGGAAACATTATCTTATCTGCTGGTGTGGGCAGCCACCTATCTGATTATTTGTCTGGACGAACAATATTCAAACAAGAGTTTTGCCGCTGCATTGTTGGTACTGGTTTACGCTTATGCAGTTCACAATAAAAATATCGGTATCGTTTTAGCAGGAATGATAGTTTTGTGTATGGTGCTGATGAAACATAAAAAGAATTTTGGATATTATCTGATAATGCTTGTGGTTATGGCAGCGGGATATAAGGGAATTGATTTAGTAAAAGGCCATCAGATTCGGACGTTATGGTCCGCTTCAAAGGCGTCTTCCATGAACAATGTAAGCTTAAATACTGCGACGATTACCACTTATTCCAACAAATTGCTTGACCATACGAGCTTATTTCTAAGTTCATTGTTTGGAAAATATATTTATCTGCTTATTGGAACTGGGATGACGCTTCTGATAGCGGTTATTATGTTTTTTCAAGATACGATCAGAAACATTAGAAATAAAGAATTTTGGAGATCTTATGAAATCAGTAAGATCTGGATAATGTTGGCAATAGCTTCTATGTATGGAATATGCGCAATTCAGATGATGGATTGGAAAGCGCGGATGGATTGTATTGTGTACGGGCGATATATGGAAACCGGACTTGGGCCGATACTGTTTCTATCCATTATGTATTGTATATTGCAAATCCGCGAAACAAGGATAGGATTATTAATTGCTGCGGTTTCTCTGGCATTTGGGATTATGCCTGTTTACTACTGGGTCACGAATTCGAATGGTTTTTTTAACATAGTCTGCAGTCCTGTGATTGGTGCCTTTTATCAGACCTCAGGTAATATGCGCTATGCATTTATTCTTTTAGGCATACTCCTAATGGCAATATTTGGAATATTGTTTGGGCTTACATTTTGTAAGCGGAGAAATGTGTCGATGTGTCTGATCATAATTTGTTTTGCATTGACATATGGTGTGATCGGATATTATGGTGGCACTTTTGCTGTAGATAATAGGGAAACCTTTGACGGTGGGACGATTCCGATCAGAGCAGGAATTTCTGGCGATTTAGAGGAAAATGAGATATATTTTATAAAGAATAATGCGCTGGATGACATGAGCAATCAGCCCAAATATCTTCAGTTTCTTATCCCAGACAGAACGATTCACGTGATTACACTGGAGGAAATAGATACACTTCCGAACGAGAATATCATTATTATGACGAATCCGGAAGACGAAGACGCTATAGAGTATCTTGAGCATAATATGAACGTTGGGATAGTTGTTGCTTCAGGGATGCTGCAAGTTTATGTTGTGTATTGAACTGTAAAATAATGTACTGTACGCTATAGAATAAAGTGACGCTTACTTTTAAAAAGGTATTGATTGCAGATACTTTTGGTTTAATATTTGGCAAAATTAGACAAAAATATGGCAAAAAAAACCAAAAATTGACAAAATTTGACAAACTTGGCACGTTTTTCTATAATAAAATATATTCTATTTTATTGAAAAGGGGTCAAGAGTGATGTTTATTGAGCCGGTCGAGAACAGTCGAAGTGCAGAACAAAGAGCTTTTAAAAAGAAAGGATTAAAAAACGTAAATATGTCTGCTTTTTCCCACAGAAATTTGATAATTGGGAAGAACGGTTCAGGAAAGACACGTTTCTTAAAAGTTCTGGAGCAGGAGAAGAAGCATAAAACCCAAAAGGAAACTGTCATCACATTATATTTTCCTGAGATTCATGCATTCTATAATTCAGAGCAATCAAATTATCAGGAAGATGCAGTATGTCCCTATGATTTGTTATTGGAGCATGCAGAAAGTTCTTTTTATGATTTTCTGAAAGTTATGGAAAATGATAAAGCGGTTTTTCTTGAAGATATTTTAGCGGTTTTATTTATGAAAAGTACCCGAAAGAAGACTGAGGCTAAAAAAGTTATTGATGAATTAAATTCTCTTCTGACAGAATTTATAGGCAAGAAAATTCAGATTGACCAGAACGAAAAACAAATAGTAATAGCCAAAATGGAACATGGCAGTGTTGAAAGATTACTGCCATTTAAAGATGCCTTAATAGAATTTTCACCGGGGGAATTGTTGCTGTTTTACTTAAGCGTTTTTTTGATGATTATAAAGCAAAATCATCCGGAAGGAATTGTTCTGATTATCGATGAGCCGGAGTTACATCTGCATCCTCATGCGTTGGTAAAAATGATTCAGACATTGAAAGAATCAGAAAATGTTGTTGAACTTTGGATTGCCTCGCATTCTTTATTTCTGGTTCCGTTATTTGAATTTGAAGAAATTATTTTTATAGATCAGAGTACAGTGTATAGCAGAAACAGCAAAATGTACAAAGAGCTATTTGATTCCCTGGTCGGATTAGAGAATATTAATCAGTTTGAGTTTTTGAAGTCCTTAGACAACTGGCAGTATTATCAGTTTATCGTAGAATGCTTTTGTCTGCCCAAAGCAGTAGATAAAGCAGATGCAAAGGATGAACAGTTTTGTAAGCTTTTGGATTCTCTGAGAGATAGAATGGGGGACAAACCCATACAAATGTTGGATTATGGAGCTGGAAAATGCAGAATATGGAAGTGTATGCAGCTATTACCGGAGACAGACTCAATAAAAAGCCGGTTGATTTATACTGCATATGAGCCGTATCCGGAAGGAAATTTGGTTGGAGAATTTAAATTGTATACAGATTTTTCAGATATTCGCAAAGAAAAACAACAATTTCAGGCAGTTGTTTTGATGAATGTTTTGCATGAAATTGAAATAACTCAATGGAAAAAAACATTTCAAAACATAAAGAGTGTACTGGCTGATGATGGCATATTGATTCTCATAGAAGTATTATCGTTGACAAAAGGAGAACAGCCGTACGGTAACAATGGATATCTGGTTCTTCGGGATGAACAGGTGAAACTGCTGTTCGATGATATTGATATTGAAAGTTATGGAGTGGATCCAAAGGAAAAGTCAAACTGCTGGGTACTGACCAAAGCACAGGTTGGAAATGTTACACAGGAGACAATACAGAAAAGTCTTTATTCCTTAGCGGAAAGCAGTTATAAGGACTTAAAGAAAGAATACCATAAAAGGATAGATTATGCCCGTGGAACTGCTGATGATCAGCATAAACAAATAGCAGCCAGAAATTATGCTTTTTTATCTCAGCAATATATCAATGCCATACTGGCTCGCACTGCGCTGATGAATGGAGGAATGGAAGCAACTTCTTTAGAAATACCAGGATTTCTTCGGGCAAAATAATGATAAGCAGCCAGTGGATGGGATTGTTTTGAATGTATAAAAATCCCCCTGTCTACAGAGGGGGATTAATATATTTATCAAGTATGCTCTGAAGCGCGTAATTGCTCATTTGCACAAGAGGAATATTAAAGGAATCATCAAATAGTAAAGCAACAGCAAAAAGGTTTACATCATATTCATTTTTTAGGTTTTTGTCTTTATAATTTTGCTTATATTTATGATTAAAAACTGCATGTCCAAGCTCATGGGTGCACAGGATGATTCTGGAGGTATTATCATATTTTTTGTTTATGAATATGGCTTTGGTTCCATTTTCATATCTGTATGTGTTTGCCTTGATAAAGCGGATATCCGCATCTACAAAGTTCACTTCGTACCTCAGCCTGCGTGCAATCTCTATTGCGTTTGTAGTCTCAAAGATGTTGCGTAGCAATCTGGCATATAATATGATGTTTTCTTTTGTCATTACTAACAACCTCCTATACCTAATAATAAGTATAGAATATGTTTGAAAGAATGTCAATATATAGCGTATAACATTAAAAAAACACAATATTTAGTATATACCATTAAAATTTGTTTCAAGAGTGAAACTCTGTACTGCTTTGAGGATGATAAAATGTCAAATGATAAAGACCGAGGAAGGTTATCAGTATTTTTTAGTAAATCTATTACAGTTGCTGCGGTCATTTTGTGGCTGGGTTTTTTGGGTATAGCAGTATGGTTTTTTATATTGGATAGATGTAGTACGGCAACAAATTCTATAATCTGTTTTCTGAAAGAGTGGAAGACCACTTTTTTCTCGGCATCGGTCTGCGTATGGGGATTTACGTTGACTTGCGTTATTTTTCTATTTGGTCGACTGGAGGATGTATATTATGGAACAAGTCTAAAGCGTATTGTTATCATGTGTTTTGGTAAAATAATTGTGATTGCGTATGTGTTTTTGTATATTATTCTGCTTCCTTTGATGATTGTATCTTATTATAAGAAAATGTGGTATGTAAATGCTTGGTTACAAGTGATAAATTATATATATAGTGTTGGGGTGATATCGTTTATTTCAATAATCAGTGTTAGGAGTACAGTAATTGAGCTAATCAGGGATAGAACAGTTAAGCGGTTAAAAAATAAAGACTTTGACATGCCTGCCTACAATGATGAAAAGCTGGCTGTTCTGAATATGATTAGAAAACTGGATTATGATGATGCATGGCAATGTGACAGACTGCAAAGTATTGTGGTGGATATGGCAATAGTAGCAATAAAGAAGAACAGAATTTATGCTATGTATAAGGTTATACAGCTTATTATACAGTATGCCGGTTATGAGACGAGGAAGGAAAGAAAGCGCGTTGTCCATATTTTAAGCAGTATCAACAAAGATATTAGTAATAAAATATATGAAGAAAAGTTTGAGGATAAAAAAATAAAAGAGGCTGTCGTGATAAATATTCTTCCGATTTTGCAGGTGGATATAGAAGTAGAAGATAGTAAATGGATGTCACAGTTAATCAGTAATCTGCCGTTGAGTATGAAAAGAGATGTGGGCATTATATTAATGTTTGGTGCGGAATATTTATATGACTATGGGATATTTTGTGAATCGACAGTCAATGAGCTATTGAATCTGCATATACCGATACATATGCGGTCTGCAGCACCACATAAAGAAGAACTCTTAGAAGAAATTCGGAGGTGTTGGTTTAATCTGAATATGTATTATCATCAGGGAGTACAGAATGAAGAATTGTGCCAAGAATTTGTTGATGATTATATCGATATAGATAAGAGAGTGTGCACTACAAAGATACTTTTAGATTTACAGGCGAGAATAATAAAGAAGACAAGGAAATGAAAGAGATGAATATTACCAGATTATTGAAACTATATAAGCAGCATTACTTGAAAAGTTATGGAGAAATGGCTGAAAAGGAATATTCTTGTTGGGGATATTTTGATTGCATGGAAGTTGACCAGGTTAAAAATCGTGCAGAGAGAGGTCTGCTTATGAACAATAAAAATGGGGATATGACAGATTTGTGGTATGCATCAGCGAATGCGACGGAAGAATTAAGCGGACATTACGGCCAGCAAAGTATTGGTTTGTTTCGATATGAAGCGGACACAGAAACGATTGTAAAAGATCAGGAATTCTGGGAAGAAGAGAAGAAAGGTATTATTTTGATTGCAAGTATGATTCAACTGACTGATCATTCTAATGTCAGTCAAATTATGACAGAAATTGAGCAGACCATTTTCGATTCTGAATACAGGGATATGGGAATATGCGGAATTACATACAGGACATTGGATAATTTCGACTTAATACTCTTCCTGAAAGGAAACAGCTATGTTGTCATGTCAAAATTGATCGATGAGGTAGGGAAACGTAAAGATGTAAGATATAAATATTCCGTTTGCGGCATTGCACAGAAATACTTGGATCAAGTGAGCGATCAAAGTAAAATCGATGACATAGAGTATAATGGAAATAAACTGGTTAACGATGACATTGCTGAAGTATGGCTGGAAATAGTTTCTAATGGGAAGGCAGATTTGAATAATCTTTCGGCAGATTTCGGAGACAGAGCGAAATATGCAAGAGTTTTAGGATACATGGATAATACTATTTGTATACGAAATACAAATATGTGGAAAGTAGTTCGGCTGTTTAGAGGTGGAGATGCAGGAATTACACATAAAAACAAGGAATTTGGTAATGCTATTTACAATATTTCTACGGTGATTTTACCAACATGGACGGAAATAGGATGCGAAAATAGGACTGTTTCGCAATTGAATTCGGAAAAAATCAATGGTTGGTGTATGAAAAAAATCGAGATTTTGAAACAGCGCCGAGGTGTGTTTGAAGATGATAAGAATGAGGTGCTATATTCCAACTGGCTGGCGTTGATCCGGGTTCTGAATGTATTATCGCAATATGAAAATTCTTTATTTTCAAAAGATATATTTAGAATTATCTTTCCATCTATGAAGCTGATATGCGATAAATTCGAAGATATATTGGATCATTATGATGCCGACAACTTTATGAAGCAAGGATATGATAGTGTTCTGATTATTGAAAGATATATCAATGAAGTTGACGGAATGATACAACATTTGATTCATACTTCACAAACCTTTATGGCTGTACCGGGATATAGCGGGAGTTTGTATGATATTCCGACCAAAATGTTGCTTTTTTATATGGCATATGCATACAAATTGATTGAAGCTTTTGATGATTCGGAACAACATATCGGTTGTTTTATCTGTCCGTTATTGAATTCAAAGCCTGAAGTTCAGGAAATAGAGACGAAGGGAGCAAATGAGATTCTGCTGGATATACGTTTGGCACAGCGGCACTTGTATATGCCGCGCGCGTTTGTAGTTATTTTATCGCATGAATTATATCACTATATCGTTCAAGAATGCCGATCCCGTAAAGAAAGAGCTACTCATCTGATTAAAATATGTGCGTATGCATTAGCATATAGATTATTGCATGTGAAAGAAGATGTTGGCTTAAATATAGAGAAATTTAGCGAACCAATAGCAGCAAAGGAGAAAGAGATTCAGGAGTTTTTGGTAAAGACAATTCCTGATGTATTTAAGGAAAACAATAAAGAGTCAATTGAGAAAGCATATTTATCGGCAACTTTGTCTAAGCTGATGACAGATAGCTGCTATGCTGTAATAAGTGATTCCCAATATGGGGTGGATGAGACTTTGAGACGAATACAGATGCAGGATTGGCAGAAAGAGGAGGAATTAAAAGAAACGCTGTTGCAGTGGTCTGCTTTTTTACGCAGGGTGGAGCAGAATGGAAAAAGGGTATTGACAAAAGATACAATAGAAGAGATTGTTGATCGGTTTATATACAGTTTTCAAGAAATATATGCAGATCTTTCGAGTATTATTTGCCTTGAGCTTGAATTGAAGTATTATTTCGAAGCAATATTAGTTTCAGAAGGGATGATGTTGGACAAAGATTTTGATTCTATTCTTGTAATTAACAGGCTTGCTGTAGTGGTACATACGCTTTCGGAGACTCAAAAGTTCTGGGAAACTCAATGGAAAGAACTGGTAAAAGATGAGACGTCTATGCTTAAAAATTTGATTGCTAAGATTAAAAAATATATTGATCAGATGACATCTAAAAATCAGCAAAATCCTCGACAAACAGAAGGAAGTTTAGAGAGCGGATGGCAAAAAGGGGAAATACATGAATGGACATATTACTATTTAGATGGGGTATGGTATGAGCAAACTGAATATGCAAAGACTTGTATTTCTAAATTGCAAAAGCATTTTTCCGATACTGATGAAAAGAAGCAGTGCATAAAAGAAATCAGAGATACTTTTGAATTTTTTAAAATGCATGATGTTAAGGGAAATAAATCGTACAATGATTTGTTTAGTAATTATGATAGGTTGATTGAAAATTATAATAGAGCTATAGATGAAAGAATTAATAATGAGAGTGAGTAAAAATACGGAATTGGTGTAAAAAGAAACAAATGTATGTTGACCAATCATGGAAAGGATGATATAATATAAAGGGTTATTTTAATGAAAAGAGGCTTGGGAGGAGGGAGTGTATGCAAGGGAATCAATCTGGCGCAACGGTAGCAAATACTGACTCTATAGATTATGTAAAAAGAACAACGGTTCCTCGGATTAATACTTTTTCGGACTGTATCAGAGATGCAGCTTATACAACATCAGATAAGAAAGTGATTTCAGTTAGGAATCGGGAGTTTGATTTATTGAAAGATTTGGTCTGATATTATAGACAGATAAGAATAACAACTCATACGCCCATCGTATCCGGCAACTGTATTGTCAGATACGATGGGCGTGTAGGTTATATATGAGCTGCTAACGAAAGGAACCCACTGCCATGCCAATTACATTAACCTGCATGCTCCCTCACCCGCCCTTAATCATTCCAACTATCGGCAGGGGCGAGGAGCGGAAAATCCAAACGACAATCGATGCATATCATGAAGCTGCGCGTAGAATTGCGGCGTGCCGGCCGGAGACAATCGTTCTCATCTCTCCGCATCAGGTGATGTATGCCGATTATTTCCATATTTCACCGGGAAAAGGCGCTGACGGGGATTTTGAGCAGTTCCGTGCGCCACAGGAAAAAATGGAGGTTTCTTACGATACCACTTTTGTAGAGAAACTGTGTGCATTGGCGGATGAAAAAGATTTGCCGGCAGGAACTTTGGGAGAACACGACAGGAAATTGGACCACGGAACCATGGTTCCCCTATATTTTGTAAATCAATACTGGACGGACTATCAGCTTGTTAGAGTCGGACTATCAGGGCTGCCGCTCAACAGACATTATGAGTTAGGGCAGTGCATTCAAGAAGCGGCGAATGCGCTGAATCGAAAGGTTGTTATTATTGCAAGCGGGGATTTATCACACAGACTGAAAGAAGACGGTCCATATGGATATCGGGAAGAAGGACCTGCATATGACGCCCGTATTATGGATGTAATGGGCAGGGGAGATTTTGGACGGCTGCTGGAGTTCTCCGAGGATTTCTGCGAAAAGGCAGGAGAGTGCGGACACCGCTCTTTCACGATTATGGCGGGAGCGTTAGATAAAATGAAAGTGACAGCCGAAAAACTTTCCTACGAGGGACCATTTGGAGTAGGGTATGGAATCTGCACATATAACGTATGCGAAGATGCTTATGTACAGCTTGCCCGCAAGACAATAGAAACATATGTGCGCACAGGAGAAAAGATAAAAGTGCCTGACGGACTTCCGCAGGAAATGTATGAGCGGCGGGCAGGAACTTTTGTGTCGATTAAAGAAAACGGAAATCTTCGTGGCTGTATCGGCACGATTCAGGCTGTGCAGGCATCTATAGCGGAAGAAATCATTAATAATGCGATTAGCGCTTCTACTAGAGACCCAAGGTTTTACCCGATAGAATCAGAAGAACTGGATAAACTGACAATCAGCGTAGATGTACTCGGGGAGACGGAGCGGATAGATTCTCCGGATGAACTGGATGTAAAACGATACGGCGTCATCGTGACAAAAGGCTATA
>CAZKOR010000002.1:0-58629 GCA_964554405.1 uncultured Bacteroides sp.
ACAGCAGGCAGGAACATCTATGTTATCACAGGCAAATCAGTCCAACCAGCTGGCATTGTCCTTACTGGGCTAATATTGATAAGCTGGAAGTTAATTGCAAATTATCAAGGAAAGGTTGGCGTTTGCCGACCTTTCTTTATGGAAAGATAAGTATTGAAAAAGAATGCTGGAGGGAAATAGCATGGAAGAAATGGTGAGTATCATTATTCCGACATATAATAGAGAAAAGGAAATTGTCCGGGCAATTAACAGTATTTTGAAGCAGACATATGATTCTTATGAAGTGATTATCATAGATGATGGCTCGACGGATAATACAGGAGAAGTTGTCCGAGGGATAGCAGATGACAGAATTCGCTATATACGGACAGAGGATAATCATGGTGCTGCACATGCAAGAAATGTCGGTATACGGGAGGCAAAATATGATTATATAGCTTTCCTTGATAGTGATGATGAGTGGATGCCACGTAAGCTAGAATTGCAGATGCATAAGATGTTGGAGTCACCGGAAGAAATAGGCTTAGTCTATTGTAGAATGAGTGGAATAACGAGGGATGGAAGCAGAAGGTATGTATGTCCTGAAGGGCAATATGGAAGAGAGAACTTTGAAGGTAATCTGTTTTATAAATTATTGTTGGGAAATGTCATCGGAACGCCTGCTATGTTAGTCCGTAGAGAGTGTCTGGAACAAAGCGGTGGCTTTAAAGAAGCGCTGATATGTCTGGAAGATTGGGAACTGATTTTACGTCTGGCTAAGAATTGCAAGATAGGTTTTGTTGATGAAGTGCTGGTAGAGGTTCATAAAATGGCCAATAGTGTTTCCACGAATGCAGGCGGTTATCTTGTTGCGAGGTGTTATATAGTGTCATTATATCGTAAAGAGATGTCGGATGCAGGCATATTGGAAGCCACTTCAAACGAAATATTAAAAATAGCCTATGACTACGGCATAGGAGAGGAAATAAAAGAATTGCTGACTAGAGATTTTGAATTATAGTCAGGAGAAAATTATGGTATCTAATAGTTGCGTGAATTGAATGGCACCGTAGTAGTTTAAATGGGATATGTCAAAATAGTTTGTTCTGCTTTGAGATATTTCATTATCTTTTAAGTCTAAAAACGTAAAAGGATAATTTTTTTGAGATGCTTCCATGATTTCATAGAACATTTCTTTCCAAGGAGCATACAGAGCTTCTGATTTCTTTTGTACTGCATAGTATTTGGGCATAAGGATGCAGAAAACCTTTGCAGAGGGATTGATACCGTATATCAAATTAAGCAGACGGTAGAAAAATTGAATATTATCACGAATGGTATCATGAAAAATATTTTTGACAATACTTGTATCAGCGTTATATTCTTCAATCTCTTCATCTGTGACAATTCTTGTTCTTTTAGAAATATTCATATAAGTAGTATAGGCATCATACTGATTATGGGAATGAATGTTTGCATATAGTTCATTCCATAGATTCCATTGAGAAGTATTGGTGCCTTGAACGCGTTTCATCAATATGAATTCTATAATTTTGTCGAAACTAGTATCCTGAAAGGATTTATTTGCATGGAAATTGTGGGAATCAAGAGTGAATCCATTGTTGTTATAGTATATGCCTGCTGTCTTGCTTAGAGAAACATCATAATTAAAGTAGGTATAGTCAAACATATCAAAAATAAGATACTTAAGATTTTTGATTTTATCATAGTAATTGCTGATACAATATTCCATCGTTTTCATATTATAATAGATATCTTGAGAAGAAACAGCAAGATTGCAGAACGTGCCATGTAAAAGTTGCGGAAGGATGCCGACTTCGGCATGTGAGATGCCCAGAATGATGCCATCGTATTGGGGGGGATAGGGATTTTCCATGGCTCTGTCTACGGTCATTGCAGGTACTGTAACATGATACCAGAAATAGAAATTCAATAGCCTGCTGTTATCATTATTTAATATTGCCAGAAGCAACTGGTATAGATTTTTCGCTTCGTTTTCATCAACAATAGCGATAATGATACAGTCATAAAAAGACAGTGTTTGGAAATTTAGGATGGTAGCGTCGGACTGATGGTTTCCGATAACATTCGTTGTAATATTATAACTGCTTTTCAGAGCTTCTTTTGGAAGTTTGATATCATTTTCATTACCTAGGATTAAGATGTTCATGCTATAATAGCTCCTTTCATTTTTATCGTTGCAGCAGGTCTTGAAGCAGTATAGATGCACGTTTGGACCACGTATGTTCGTCAATAGCATTTTGGTAGGCATTTTGGCGCATTGATTCTGTTAGGGAAGGAGTGGAGAGCATGGAACGTACCATATCTGGTAGCATGTCTACATGTTTCAACGAATAAAATCTGATATTGACAGAGTCAGTGAAATTCTCTTTCAAATAAGCGCTGCCATCAGTAAGTGATATTGCACCTTGCAGCATTGCCTCAAAAATGCGCTCGCTTGCGCCTGCCTTGAACCATGCCATATGGTTTAAGACGATCTTACTGTTCTCCATTAAGGTGATACCCGCTTCCGGCGGGATGAGTCCCATATAGTGAAAATTAGGATGCTGGAAAATATCTAAGGCATTCCAACCGTTTCCATAGATAGTGACAGAGATGCCGGCATTAATAAGCGTCTGTATAATCCGGACCCGAAACAGTGCAGTCGTGTTGGTGTCAACAAAGCGGTGGTTCTGAATGAATTCTTTCAATTCTGCTTCTGACATATGGATATTTTCTGCATCGAGACAGTCTTCTAAAGCTTTTTCAAATGTTTTATCAGGATGAAGAAACAGTTCTTTTTCTAATTTTCTGTCGAATGAATCATAAACAATATCATAATGGTATTTATAGCTGCCAATGAAGAGGACATCTATCGAACGTTCCGTAAATGGTTTTAATTCCTCATAGGATTTTCGATATTCTCCTGCGGTGGGGAGAAAAAGCGTCTTTTTTACGGTCGGATAAAAGCGTTTTATATAGTTTACATGATATCTGTCAGCACAAGCGACAATACCGTTTTCGGGGGCATGATTTAATGTTTCAAAGTAATACATGGGATGGTCAACGATAATATTATAGCAGGGTACATTCCATGTATCCCAAATGCTGTTGCCAGATTGCAACAGCATTTGGAAACAAGCATTATTGAAAACAATAGCGGCGTCCAGTCCTTCTTTCTGAAAAGAAAACAGAGTAGTGACACTTGCTTCAAAATCATGTTTGTCAAAACGCAATACGATGTGGCCGAAGGATTCCAAAGCAGAGGCATACTGCTCGGCAATATAATTAAGAATCGGAATGTCAGAGCCAAGGAAAACGACGAATCGCAAACTCTCTGAGCTGACATCGGTAAGCAATTGGCGATATTCATCAGCCATATCCAGTTCGTCCATAGACTCCAATATCACCACAATGTTAGAGAGTGTATCCTTATCTGTTTCACGAATTGACAGAGCTTCCTCAAGAAAAAACAGGGCGCAGAGAAATTCGCCTACATTCGCATAAATGACAGCGAGCTGATTCAGCAAGCGTAGGGGATTGGCAGCAAGCTGATTAAAGTTTTGTATAATATAAACAATACCCTTATATGAAATTTTGCAGCGAATCAGGTATTGTATTTCATCCTCTGTAACAGTATTGGATTTTATATGTTTCAGAATCGTAACAAGGAGTCTAAAATGCTGAATCAGAATATCGTATTCATCCGAAAATTGTAACATAGTAGGGAGTCCTGCTTCATCCTCGATTCGGCATATATTGAGAATATGTTCTATCGTTTTTAATTCCTGATTGAAGTCGGACATTCCAATGATTAAATCAGGACGTTTGTTTAATGTGGCGCTAAGATATTGATATGCGCCTGTAGTATCTTTCTTTTTAATGAATTCTTTTATATTCTGTTTGAGAAGTATGGTTTCTGCTTTTTCCTGGCTGAAAGTGTATGGTGCCTCATAATAAGATAAATGGTTATGTTTAATCCAGACAAATAGTAATTGTTCGGAGAGAAAGCCGAATACTCTTTTATGATAATCATCATCATAATTGTCAATATTAATTCGCCTTTCTAATGTAAAGAAGATGGTGAAGAGCCATTCACAGTAAGCGCGAAACAATTTCTCTGGTGCAGCGAACAGATTCCCAATATAGCAATAATGTCCTGTAATAATTTCCTCGAAGGTGGCATAATAGTCAGGATATAATTCCTTTATTACTTCGCCTGTCATAATCAGATTGTTAATATTGTGAGCGCGAGCATAAACAGTTTGATAATCATAATCACTGAAACTTGGCTTGGCAATTATGACATCAAACTGGGAAAAGGTCTCTATATAATCAGATTCTGTCATTAACTCATGATCCATATTCAGGAAATATCTTCGGTAATGACATAGACCAAGATAATCTGCATGCGTATAGTTTTTCCAAATCCAATATAATCCCGTCAGTTCGCTGTAATATTGATTTTTATCGGAAATGTTATCACCGGTGTCATCACCTAAGTAGCCATAGTCTTCATGGATGGCACGACCAACTTGAAGTGGGATATAGATAGGATTGTCCGGTGGTGTAAATGGCATATGGGTTATTGTGAATATGGAAACGGACATTTGGAACCTCTTTCTGGAAATCATCGTTTAAAATTTCTTTTATTGCTTCCGCCATACGGTTTTGTCTATTATTTTTGTGTAGCTTTGTATGATTTTTATTATTTTATCAGAAATATTAATGTCTTCATAATCGGAAACATGTTCTAGCGGTATTTTCATATTTACCGCCATGTCCACTGATTGAAGAAGGGAATCACAGTCAATTCCGCCAATGATAAAATGGCCCTTGTCTAATGCCTCAGGTCTTTCGGTCGAGGTTCTGATACAGACGGCAGGAAAACCACTGACAGCAGCTTCTTCTGGCATGGTTCCACTATCGGATACAACACAGAAAGCATGCCGCATTAATTTGCTATAATCAGAAAAGGCAAATGGCGGCATTTCCTTTACAAGAGGATGAAATCGGAAATTTCTCTGTGCAATAATCTTGGCGCTTCTTGGATGCATGGAATAGATAACAGGCATCTGGTACTTTTGAGCCATGTTGTTTATGGCATTCATCAAAGAGAGAAAATTTTTTTCATTATCGATGTTTTCTTCCCTATGGGCTGATAAAATAATATAGTTGCCGTCTTTAATATTTAAAATTTCCAAGATATTGCTATTTGCGATTTTTGACTCATTGGCGCTGATAACTTCTCTCATAGGAGAGCCGGTTACATAGATATGTTCTTTTTTTATGCCTTCCGCTATGAGATAACGTCTTGCATGTTCCGTATAGGGTAGGTTGATATCCGAAATATGGTCTACGATTCGCCGGTTTGTTTCTTCAGGCAGATTCTCATCGAAACATCGGTTGCCAGCTTCCATATGGAAAATGGGTATTTTCAGGCGTTTGGCAGAGATTGCGGATAATGCCGAATTCGTATCACCGAGGATTAAAAGGGCATCCGGTTTTTCCGTAAGCATTATGTCGTATGATTTGGCAAGAATATTTCCTAATGTTTCACCGAGATTTTCTCCTGCAACATCCAAATAGAGGTCAGGTTTTCTAAGCTCTAAATCTTCATAGAAGATGTCATTTAAACGGCTGTCATAGTTTTGCCCCGTATGTACAAAAATATGGTCAAAATAGAGGTCCGCTTTTTTGATGGTTTCTGATAGGCGTATCAATTCCGGACGCGTTCCGACAATGGTCATAACTTTTAATTTTTTCAATTTATGTTCCCTCGTTTCATATCTTTAACCCTTTTGCTTACTTAAAGTACTGTTTATAGATATCCGCATGGTTTCGCATCCATTCTGCCAATTCCTGAATCATGGTTTCATAGGAGGGTATCGTATGCTGTAGTTCTAAGCGGGTATCTTCCAATGACTTATCATTTACAAAAGAACCGTTTTGATGAATGAGTGTTTTGTTGTCATTCATATACTGATTGAATAGACACAATAAATCATATTTAGAGATAACAGTATTATTAACCAGATGATATAATCCTGTCAAATTCTGGCTTATAACGCTGTTAATACATTTTGCCAATTCAAGTGTTGTTACACCTGACCAGATGACTTCTGTAAAACCATTTACGAATCCTGATTGATTCATGAACCAATGAAATAGCCCGATGCCGTCGGATTTGAGTTCCGGTCCAACGATAGAAGTACGAAAAGTCAGATTTTTGCTTTGCCCCAGTTCACCTAACGCCTTGGTCTTTCCATAATAGGATTCTGCGTCAGGATGGCTGGTTTCCAGATAATGACCGGTGCTGCCACTGAATACACAGTCTGAACTAATATGAATGATTTTTGTATGTTTATTCTCAGTGCATTCTTCCAATAGATGCGGTAATACACTGTTGATATAAATACCTTCCGCTAATTTTGCATCAACAGCTTTATTCAGAATGCCGATGCAGTTAACGGCTATATCATAGTCAGAATTTTGCAGAATTTCTTTTATAAGTTTCGTATCTAAGGCATTGCCCTCTATACAAGGAAATAAGGGATTCTTCTTTTTGGCAAAGCCTGTAACTTCGTGACCGCATTCGTGTAGATATAATGCAACCATGTGACCTGCCATGCCGTTTGCACCAAATACAATAATTTTCATATTAATCATGATCCTTTCTATTGGTATGCTGTAGCATCAGTTTTGAAAATGAATTTTGCCATTTGCAATCATGTCCATATATTTCTTTAATTCCGTAGATAATACATTTAGTTCTTCCACTCTGCCGGTGTATCTGGTAACTCTATTCTCGATAAATGGTTTGATATTTTGGTAAGAATATTCTATTCCCATTTTTTTGTATAATTTCATGATGACTTCCTCATGCCGCAAAGTGTTAAAGAAGACACGGATCTCATCTGCAAGGCAGTTCATTTTTTTGCTTCCCTGCTCGTCGTGAACCCGTGACAGGACGTTTACCTTATCCAGATAACCAATATCATAATCGGCAGCCATCCTAAGCCAGAAATCATAATCCTGAGCTGCTTTAAAATTTACATTGAATTTATCTTCTCGCTTAAAGCATTTTGCTTTAGCTAATAAAGAACAGCCATGCCAAAAATTCTGACGCAGCAAAAGGATAATAACTCCAGGCATACCTATTTCGAGGAATTCTTCCGTTTCATCATAGGATAGAGTAGAATATACCTGACCGGCGGCATTCATTAGGGCACATCTGCTAAATACGGCATCATATTGAGGATTTTGTTGTAAGTAGTTTATTTCTGAGACAACCATATCTTTACAATATAAATCATCTGCGCTGAGCCAGCAAATATACCTTCCGCTTGCTAGTTCGATAGCATCATTTAAGGCAGCGGCAGTGCCGCCGTTATGTTCCCTGTGGAACAGCCTTATTCTGTCATGCCATATATTGGCACATTTTCGCATAATATCCGGCGTGGAGTCTGTGCTGGCATCATCTACGATAACTAATTCTACATTTGGATATGTCTGTAGCATGACACTTTCGATAGACATTTGGATATATTTTTCCGCATTATATGCAGGCATGATGACAGTCACTATATCTTCATCCATTAAAGTTTCCTCCTTACAGTATGTTCTAAATTCTATTTTACTTTTCTGCCTTTTTTTATTATACTATATTTATAGAAAATTGGCGATAATATTTTGGAGTGGATGAAGATGAAGATTTTATATATATATGGGATGTCTGCTATGACAGATATTGTCTATAACCTGCGTAAACTTGGATACGAAGTAGAGGAGTATCCGGGCAGACAGAAAAATTCTATGTTGAACGATGAAGAAATAGAGAAGCTGACTGCTTATGTCAGGGAACATCATATTACGCATTTAATGTCCACTCATTTGATTTATAATGTTGCGGTGGCAGCTTATAATACCGACATCAAATATGTTTCCATCATATGGGATGCACCATACATAAAGATTTATACACCGTTTGGCAAGTTGGATAATTGCTGGTTTTCCATATTTGATAAATTAGATTATGAGAGATTTAAGTCAGATGGAATCCCCCATGTTTTATATCAACCATTAGCGGTTAATCAGGATGATGTGCGTAAATGGAATGTGAAAAAGAAATTAGGGGGAAGGTACATCAATGACATCAGTTTTGTCGGCAGGCTCTATGAAGACAATATGTATGACGAAAATCTAAAAGCAATTCCTGAAGTTATACAGAAATATTTTACCAGTATTTTTGAAGAAGCGGTATTTCGGTGGGATGGTGTCAATCGTGTTTATGGTAAGACAAGCGAGGATATCTTGAAGTATATCAGATTGGTCAGTCCGGATTTTAAATTATCTAATGAGTTTGATATTCCTGACATTCAGCTTTTTGAAACACAGTATATGATTAAAAAAATTGCCAATATAGAAAGAATCTGTGTGCTGAACGCTTTGGGAGAGCGGTTTCAAGTGGCATTTTATACGGATGGAGAAGAAGAGAAAATGAAGGAAGCGGTACCCAATGTGACTTTGATGCCAAGAGTATTGCCGGGAGAAGCAGCTTCTATTATTTTTGCTGCAAGTAAAATTAATTTAAACATTGCCCTGAAAGGGATAGAAGGCGGAACGCCTCAACGAATTATGGATGTTTTAGGGGCAGGTGGATTTGCGTTGACAAATTATTGCGAAGAAACAGCTGAATTGTTTAAAGAAGACAAAGAAATCGTTATGTTTAGGACTCCGGAAGAATTAATGGAAAAGGCGGCATATTATCTCGCACATGACAGAGAGCGGGAACGGATTGCTGATGCGGGACAGCGAAAAGTTCTTCAATGCTATACCTATGAGAAAAAATTGAAAGAATTGATGGAATGGGTAGAGGGTGAAAGGAACACAGATGAGCCATGAAAATTTTATATGTCATTAACAAAGTTTTTAATATTATCGATGGTGATGTTCCGCCAATATTAGAAAAAATGGGATATGAGGTAGAAGTATATCCTGGCAGACAGGTTAATGGAACGGTGTTAAATGATAAAGAAGTGGAGGGATTAGTAACTTATATCCGAGAGCATAAGATAGATTTCCTTATGTCGCTGCATCATATCTATAATGTGGCTTTGGCAGCCTATAAGACGAATATTCGTTATATTTCTATGATATGGGACGCTCCATTCCTCACAAATTATAACCTCCTGGGGAAACTGGACAATATCTGGTATACTACATTTGATAAATTGGACAGGGCAAGGTTTCTGGAGTATGGGATGCCGCATGTTTTGTATCAGCCGCTTGCAGTCAGCAAGGAAAATGTCATATTATGGAATAAAGAAGTGAAAAATACTTTAAATGGAGAGTATATTCATGACATCTGTTTCGTTGGAGGACTGTATAACGCGACAGGGTATGATGAAATCGTCGATGATATTCCGCAGAATATGCAATTATATTTTACCAGTATTTTTGAAGAGGCAGCATTCAAATGGGATGGTGTCAATCGGATATATGGAAAGACGGGAAATGGAATATTGGAATATCTTCATCTGGTTAATCCTAATTTTAGCATTCCCAATAGACAGGACATTGAAGATGTGAGATATTTTGAAGTCTTGGCGTTGATAAAAAAGGTGGCGAACATCGAAAGAATTGCAGTATTGAATCTGCTGGCGGAGGAGCATGCTGTTGCGCTATGGACGTCATCAGATTTGGAATACGCAAATAAGAATTTGGTTAATGTTGATATTCATCCCCCTGTTCTGGCAGGAAAAGCAGCATCTGTCGTCTATGCAGGGAGTAAAATAAATCTACATATTGCTCTTAAAGGCATTGAGGGAGGAACATCGCAGAGAGTGTTGGATGTCATGGGAGCAGGTGGCTTTGTTTTGAGTAGCTATTGTACCGAGACTGCGGAGTTGTTTGAAGAAGATAAGGAAATTGTGATGTATAAAAGTCCGGAGGAACTGTTGGAGAAAGTAGATTATTATCTGGCACATGACAGAGAGCGCAGGCAGATAGCCAGAGCCGGTTATGAAAAAGTAATAAAATGCTATACTTATGAAAAGAAGATGAAAGAACTGATGGACTGGGTGAGAAACGGTGTATGAATTTAAAAGACAGGTATTGGGATAACGCATGAAGATTTTGTATGTATATGGAAGAACCAAAAGCAGAGATATTGTTTCGACATTAAAGCGATTAGGCTATACGGTAGAGGAATATTGGGAAGCGCAAAGTGACTGTATGCTGGTTCCTGATGAAGTGGAAAAACTGACTGACTATATACGGGAGAATGCAGTTACCCATTTGATGTCTATTCATATGCTGTATAATCTTTCGGCAGCCGCCTATGAAACAGGAATTAAGTACATTGCGATGCTTTGGGATGCTCCGTGTCTGACATTGACAACTGATTGGGGGAAAATTGATAATCTTTGGGTCTCTTCTTTTGATAAATTGGATTGTGAAAGATTTAGAATCGGTGGAACGAAGCATGTATTATACCAACCTTTGTCGGTCGATAAGGAGAGTATATTGCGGTGGGATGTAAAACGTAAACTGGGCGGAAGTTATTTCCATGACATTAGTTTCGTTGGCAGGTTGTATGAAGGAAACCTGTATGATAAGTATTTAAAGGCGATTCCCATAAATATGCAGCAGTATTTTACCAGTATTATGGAAGATGCTGCTTTGAAATGGGATGGAATCAATAGAATCTATGGAACGGTTAGTCGGGAAATTTTGGAGTATATTAAAATGGTCAGCCCTGCATTTAAGGTAGAAAATCCTTATGATATGGCAGATGAGCAGTTCTTTGAGATGCGTTATTTGGTTCGTAAGATTGCAAATGTAGAGAGAATATGTTGTCTGAATCTGTTGGCGGAGCAATATAAGGTGGCATTCTATACGGACAGTGAGGTGAATGAGGATGTTATGAATTCCGCGATAGAAATAATGCCACCGGTAGAGGCTGGAGAAGCGATTTCTATTATTTATGCCGGAAGTAAAATTAATTTGAATATTTCTTTGAAAGGGATTGAGGGTGGTACACCGCTTCGAGTCTTCGATATTCTGGGGGCGGGCGGATTTTTGATGTCCGATTATTGCGAGGAAACCGCTGAACTTTTTGAAGAGGATAAGGAAATCGTAATGTTCAAGACGCTGGAGGAATTATTGGATAAGACCGCCTATTATTTGTCTCATGATAAGGAGCGGGAGCAAATAACGAGAGCGGGGCAGAGAAAAGTGTTACAGAGCTATACACATGAAAAACGATTAAAAGAATTATTAGACTGGGTGGAAAACGGTGAAATATAGATGAAGATTTTGTATGTGCAGGGGAAATTTTTTGCGAAAGCAATCATAGAAGCACTGTGTCGGTTGGGGCATGAAGTGGAAACATATCCTCAAATAGAAACCAATGTATTTGTGCGGGATGAAGTGGTAGAGGCAATGGTAAGCTATATTCATGAAAGGAGGATTACACATGTATTTTCAATCCACCTACTTCCTAATCTGGCAGTAGCAGCGAAAACAACAAATGTTAAATATTTATCAATGATATGGGATGCCCCATACTATCAGGCATTTACGTCTTTTGGACATATGGAGAATTGTTATTTTTCTGTTTTTGATAAAGAAGATTATGGCAGATTTCTAAAAGCCGGTATTCCGCATGTTTTGTACCAGCCGCTTTCGATTGATTGGAAGGCAGCATGGCAATGGTATGGCAGAAAGGCGGATTATAGAGAGGATATAAGTTTTGTTGGAAATCTTTATGACGACAGCCTTTATGATGATTACATGCAGAATATTCCCGAAGAACTGAATGAATATTTTATTGATATTTTTGAAAAAGCAGCTTTTTATTGGGATGATATCAATCGTATTCCTAAAAAAGAGAACAGAGATATCCTGCAATGCCTTAGGGAAAAATGTCCGGATTTTATACTAATTAATCCTTTTGAAATAGAAGATGTAAAGTATTTTGAGAGTTACTATCTTGCGCGTAAACTGACGAACATTGAACGGATTTGTCTTTTGAATCTGCTAGCAGAAAAATATAAGGTAAGTTTGTATACTAGCAGTACGAAGGATGTAGCAAAGTTAAAAGCTGTTCATGTTATGCCTCCGGTAGATGCCATACGAAAGGCTCCAGAAATTTTTCATACCAGTAAGATTAATTTGAATATTACGCTGCGCAGTATTGAGAGAGGAACACCGCAGAGAGTCATGGATATTATGGAGGCGGGTGGTTTTGTTTTAAGTAGTTTTTCATCGGAAACTGCAGAATTGTTTGTCGAAGACAAAGAAATTGTGATGTTCAGAACGCTGGAAGAATTGTTAGATAAAGCAGAATATTATTTATCTCATGACAAGGAGCGGGAGTCAATAGCTCGTGCAGGATATAAGAAGGTAATGATGTGTTATACTTATGATATCAAGTTGAAAGCGTTTCTTGACTGGGTGGAGGAGAGAGGATGAAAAAAATCAGTGTTGTAGTTCCGTGCTATAATGTGGCGATGTACTTGGATAAATGTATGTATTATCTTCTACATCAGACAATTGGTATTGAAAACATGGAAATAATTCTGGTGAATGATGCTTCTACCGATGATGGGGAAACATGGGAATTGATAACAGAATATGAGCGGAAATTTCCAGATACGATAATAGCTGTTTCTTTAGAGCAGAATATGAGACAAGGGGGGGCACGTAATGTAGGTATAACTTATGCAAGCGGAGCATATCTTATTTTTTGTGATGCAGATGACTGGCTGCTTAAAGAAACATTAGAACACTGCTATTGTGTTGCTGAAGAATATGATGCAGATATAGTGGAGTTTCTGATTCAAAATGTATATGACCGTGATGCGGAGGTGCTGCTAGAATGTGGCACGCAGAGCCGATTGATTGTATTGGATACAGAAGAAAAGAGGAAAGAGTATCTCTTGGCATCCACGGAGCAATTATCATTAGGTTCCCAGAAAAAGTTTTATAAGATGTCTATTATTCGGGAGCATCAGGCATCTTTTGCAGAACATTTAATTATTGAAGAACCATCATTTACGGTTCCTTTGCGCTTATATGAGAAAAGACACTATTTTCTGGACGAAAGACTCTATGTCTGCTTTTTATCACTAGGCAGTACAATGCGTGGTAATTGGGGAGAGCGCAGATGGGATAGTTTGAAAGTCTGGCTGCATCTTATGGGAGATTTGGAGCATAGAGGATTATTACAGAAATATTATGCAGAGTTGGAATACTTGTTCTTTAGCCGGGGATATGGACTTAGTATGCGGATGGTGATGCAGAAAGGGTATATTTTGTCCGAAGAGGAATTCAAGTTTCTTACAAATATTATATTAGAAATATTTCCTAATGTCAGAGAAAATCAATATATTAAATCGAAGAATAATGTAGGAACATGGGAGAATTTGCTGCTTACTTTATTGGATATTGAATTTACAGACGAGAGTGTGCGAATTGCGAACGAGTTATTGAGTCAGTATTTGTGAAAATATGGATTGGTATAATAGATAGAGTTTTTGGTGAAAGGGGATAAATATGAATAAGGCTACGGTGATTTTAACGACATACAATCAAAAAGATGTTTTGATAGATACGGTGAAATGGCTTGAGAATGTGGAAGGAATATCTAATATTATTGTTGTGGACAATGGTTCAACAGATATGACTTCGGAATGGCTGGCGGGACAGCAGTATGAATATATATGGTTCGATGAAGGGGCACAGGGGTATGCTAAAATTTGGAATACGGTTATAGAGAACTTTCAGACAGAGGAATACATTATTTTTATGGAAGCAGGTATTTATCCCGGGCGGTATACCATTCTCAGGCTGATGGAGATTTTGCAGGATGAACGTGTAGGGATAGCGGGGACAGCATTGAATCAGGCTTATGATAATGGTGATTACGTAGTAATTCATAATAAAGAAGAATTTTTGCGTATAGGACAGAATGATTTAGAGCAGCCTGACGAAAGCCGAAGTGAAAAACTGCTTACCGCCGATTGGAGAGTATGGGCGATTCGAAAAGCCACCCTTACTAAAAACGGACGTTTTCAGGATAATTTTAATCATCCAAAACTTGTTATGACAGATTATATGTTAAGATTAGTAAAGAATGATTTCTATCAAAATCTTTTGTGGGGATGTGTTTATTGCAGCACGCCTTCGTTTGAGGAGATATATGAAAGTGTATATAATGAGAAAGTTAAGTGGATGACGGAGGATATGGAAAGCCAAAAGAAATTATGGGGTATAAGTTACTTTTCTTTACAGTATAATCCAACAATACTTAAGTACATACAGGAAGAAAAAGAGAAAGAATTTGCAGTTCTTGAGATAGGGTGTAATTTTGGAGCGACATTATTTGCAATCGAAGCTAAGTATCCGAATTGCAGGACATTTGGACTGGAAATTAATAAAACGGCTGTTGATGTGGCAAAACATGTAGCGAATGTAAAGTATGGAGATATAGATGAACTGAAAATTCCATTTACGGAGAAGTTTGATTATATTATATTTGGTGATGTGTTGGAGCATTTAAGACATCCTAAAGAAGTATTGGAACTGTGCCATGGCATGTTGACGGAGAATGGGCATATTATTGCAAGCATACCCAATATCATGCATATATCTGTTATGGAGGAACTGATAAACGGAAGGTTTATCTATGAAGATGTTGGGCTGTTGGATAAGACACATATTCATTTCTTTACCTATTATGAAATATTACAAATGCTTATGGATACTCATTATCAGATTGAGTATTTGGATAGAACCCAGATTGGAATAACTGATGCGCAGAAAAAATTAGAACAGGAATTATTGAAATGGTCGGAGTATACAGAGGAATGGATGTATGAAACATTCCAATATATTGTGAAAGTTCGACGGGGGTAAGAAATGTTCATGGATGTGAAACAGCTAAAAAAACAGGTGAACACCTTGCTTGCGAAGCGGAAGTATGATGATATCAAAGAGTTATTATTGGCTTATAAAGAAACAACGGAACATGACAATGAACTTGCGATGACATGTTATTTGTGTACTGTTCATGAGCAGGAAAAAGCGGCGGGACAAGCGTCGCTTTTTTCAAAAGTGAATGATATAGAGACCCTGATAAATCGTTATACTGTATTGAAATTTTATTTGCGCAGGATAGATTTTGATGCGATGGGCAGTGCAATGGGAGAGTTTTATTACTTTCTTGCACAGAATCAGGTTTCCTCCTATGAATTGCTGCGGGGTATTGATTTTGGTGTGGTGCATAAAGATAAAGTATTGCAGATTATTAAGGGTGAGGCAGTAGAAGATGGAACTTATTGGCAGCACAGGGCAAAAGAATGTACTAAAACAGCGAAACAAAATGTAGAAAAATTAGATATCAATGATAAGGGGATGCAGGAAATTTGCTTTATTATTTGTACAAACAATCAAATGTATGTACAGGAATGTATTTATTATATTAATTGTTTGGCAGTACCGGAGGGATTTGCGATAGATATTTTAACGGTAAAGGATGCAGCATCAATGACATCGGGATATAATGAGGCGATGGCTCATTCTCACGCAAAATACAAAGTCTATCTCCATCAGGATACTTTTATTATTAATCCTAATTTTATACGGGATTGCCTGAATATTTTTCAACAAAATCCACAGATTGGTATGCTTGGAAATGTGGGAGTCAGTAGGATGCCGGATTCCGGTATCATGTGGGATGTGTCCCGTTTCGGAATGCTTTATGAACAGCATATTTATGAAACAGAGTTGCTTTCTAATGCAATCAGTTTAGATTTAGGATATATGGAGGTAGAGGCTATAGATGGATTTTTGATGGTTACACAGTATGACATTCCATGGCGGGAAGATTTATTTAGAAAATGGGATTTCTATGATTGTTCGCAAAGTATGGAATTTATCAGGCTGGGATATAAAGTAGTGATTCCCAACATGGAGTTGCCATGGTGTGTACATGATTGCGGATTCATTAATCTTAAAAATTATGACGAAGAGCGGGAAAAGTTCGTAAAAGAGTACTTATGCTGATGATAAAGAGACATTTAAGGAATAGGATAAAAATGTCGATATATAAAAATAGTAATAATATGGAGAAGCGATATGGATGTTTGGACATTAATAGAAAATATAGAGAAATTATTTCAAGAGGAGGATGGAAGCCAAAAGATAGAAGCGTTGCTGCTTGCGAATCAGGAACTGGCAGAGTATAGTAAGCCTCTTTGGAAACTTTATTATGCGATTCCGATTTGTGAAGCGGAAAGGGAAGCGGGGGAGCGAACACTTTTTAGTAAGGTATCCGGAATAATGGACTTTTTGGAGCGGAATACGAAATTGAAATTTTATCTAAGAAGAATTGCTTTCGATGTTTTGGATGATGAAAATGAATTCTATCAATTCTGTATACAGAATCAGGTATCCATACAGGAATTAATGATTGTCATCTATCTGAGTGTTCCCAAAAGAGAGAAAGTGCAGTTGTTCGTGAAAGAGAAAATAGAAAAAGGAGAGCTGCGGGTATGAATGAGGAAAAAGTCTGTTTTATTTTTTGTAGTAATGATAGTTTGTATACAGAGGAATGTATCTATTATATTCATCATTTGAATATTCCGATAGGTTACCGGATAGAGATTTTGGAAGTCAAAGATGCCAAATCCATGGCATCAGGATATAATGAAGCGATGCGCCAATCGGATGCAAAGTATAAAGTGTACATGCATCAGGATACGTTTATTGTAAATGCCGATTTCATATTTGATTTTCTGAAAGTCTTTCAAGAAGACAGGCAGATAGGTATGATTGGTATGATTGGTACGCCGAAACTTCCGGAGAGCGGCATTATGTGGGAGACGGAAAGATGTGGCGCAATATATACACAGTCTGTTGATAAGGCGCTGTTGCTGCGTTTAGGTGATGTTTCCTTAAAAGAGGTGGAGGCAGTAGATGGTCTTCTCATGATAACACAGTATGACATTCCATGGAGAGATGATTTATTTGATAAATGGCATTTTTATGACTGTGCTCAAAGTCTTGAGTTTATCCGGAAGGGATATAAAGTTGTAGTACCTGCAATCGATGAACCATGGTGTATGCATGATACTTCTATGGCAAGTACGGCATCATATGAAGAAGAACGTGGTAAATTTTTAAGAGAATATAAAAGATAAAGAAATGGTGGAAAAGAAAATGAATGATAGAAGCATAGAAATACTGAAAAATTTGAAAAAACATTTAGAAATGGGAACATTAAAAGTAGAAGAATTTCCTACAGAGGATGTTCTGGATATGGTCCAAGCAGAATATGACCAATGGATGGCTGAAAAGAATGAGCAGTTAAACGAATATATGAAAATTTACCGTTTATGGGTACAAATGGCAGCCAATGCGAGCCAGCGTTTTGAGTTGGCGAAACTTTTGGGAGAGCTGCTAGATGATTTAGAAAAATCCCCAATTGATGCTATAGAGCGAATGGCTGAGAAAATATGGAAAATTACATTGGAACAAGAACTTATTGATTATGCAAAGAAAGCATATAGCAGCTATCCTTTTCAGTCATCATTGGGTACGGTCGCGTTTGAGGGAAAAGGTGTTATTTATATGGTCATTACTGGTAATTATGATGCATTGAGAGAACCGGATTATATAGATCCTGCATTTGATTATATTTGCTTTACAGACAGCAGGGAATTGCATTCTGATGTATGGGATATTCGATATATAGAAAATCCAGAGGGATTGGATTTAGTTAGGCTTGCCAGAAAACATAAAATTCTTTGCCATCAGTACTTAAAGGGATATGATTATTCCATTTATGTAGATGGTAAAATGCAGATTATTGGCAGTTTAAAGGATTATATTCGGAAATATAGCAAAGGAAGTCCGATGTTGTGTTTTCCCCATTGTCAGAGGAAGTGTGCATATGATGAGGCAGATATCTGTGCACGGATTGGGAAAGATGCTGCAGAAATCATTTATAGACAAATGGAAAGATATAAAAAGGAAGGCTATCCGGAACATAATGGATTAATTGACTCAGCATGCTTAGTCCGCCGTCATGATGACGAGCAATTACAGAAAGTCATGGAATGTTGGTGGGAAGAGGTCAGTGGGGGCAGTAGAAGAGATCAGTTAAGCATAGGCTATGCATGTTGGAAAAATGATTTCCATTATGATTTATGCGATTTATTTGCTGAAAAGAATGAATATATACATAAAAGAAGAGATAGGGAAATTTGTTTCTAGATTCAGAACAGTAGAAAGACAGTGGGAACCTTATGTGCAGAGTCAGCATTATTTTGCCTACTTATAATCGGAAATATTGCATTTCCAAGGCAATTAACAGTATTTTAAATCAAACTTATCAAGACTTTGAACTTTTTATAGTGGATGATGCTTCTACGGATGGAACGAAAGACTATATTCATACTTTATCAGATAATCGTATTAAGTATATTTTGTTATCCGAGAATGTCGGAGCCGGTGAAGCTAGAAATATCGGTATAAAAGAAGCACAGGGTGAATATATAGCATTTCAGGACAGCGATACGGAATGGATGACGGACAAATTGGAGAAGCAGGTAAGCTGTTTATCGTCTTTTGATGATTCGGTTGCCATGGTATATTCACCTTATAAGAGGATTTATCAGGATTATACGCTTATCTATCCTAGTTTGGATGTAGCATTAGAAGAAAAGAGCGGAAGTATTCTTGCATCATTATTAGAGCATCCTTTAGTGGATACACCTACGATGCTTGTTCGCAAAGATGTGTTGACGGAAATCGGGTGCTTCGATTCTCATATGAGTGCATTAGAGGATTATGAGTTAAGTATTCGCATTGCACAGAAATATCAAATTAAGATTATTGATGAAGTGTTGCTTCTTTCTTATAATGAGAGCGATTCTATTTCCAATGATGCAGTCAGATATATTCAAAATGCTTTCTATTTATTGCAAAAACATAGAATTGTTTTTAAGCAATATGATATGGCAATGGGGTATTTAAATCAGTTATCACAGTATTCACTGCGATATCATCAACTGGATTTTTATGTAGAGAACTTACAGAAATTTATTGTGGCAGGAGAACTTGTGGAGCAGTTATGAAAATATTGTTATATTCATGGAATGCCAACAATGAACGGATTTTGGCAGGCAATTTAATAAAGATGGGATTCGAAGTTGATTGGTTTCGGAAAGAATGTAAGAATTATACACGTGACATGGAGCTTGCTATGAAGATGATACAGCATGTTCATGCGGAAGCGGTAGAGGCTGTCATTTCTTTTAATTATTTTCCGATTATATCCAGTGTTTGCAATACTTGTGAAATCCCATATTATGCATGGGTGTATGACTGTCCTCATTTTACCTTATACGCAGGTCAAATGGCTTATGAGTGCAACCATATTGGTATTTTTGATAGAGAAATGGTCACGCAGTTAGAGCAGTATGGCATTCATACGGTATCCCATGTGCCGTTGTCTGTAGATGTGGAGTATTTTAACAGAATAATTACTCATTCTTCTGAACAGGAGAGAAAGAAATACAGATGTGATATATCCTTCGTAGGATCTTTATATTCGGATGAACATAATTATTATGATTTGTTATTTTCACATGATGCCCCCAGTGCTGGTGACAATAATATGGATGCTGTAATTCGTGAACAGTGCTTTACTTACCAGGAAAATTATTTGAGACAGGCTGTTGCAGGAGGCGGAATAGATTTATCTGCGATTCAAATTCAGATGGAGCAGTTGGGATTCATGCTTGGTAAAGATTATTTTGCCAGACCAGAGGATATTCTAATGGCTGCAGTTTTAGAAAAAAAGGTTACAGTGGAAGAGAGAAAAATTTTGTTGACGGATATAGCCAGCTGCTTTAGCGCTTCTGGTAATCAGAATGGTTTTAGACTCTATACAGCTTCTGAAACCGAGAAATTACCGGAGTTGAATGCTTGTAATTATGGCGCTGTGGATTATCATACACAGATGCCGCTTGTTTTTGCCGGAAGCAGAATTAACATTAATGTTTCGCTACGTTCCATTCGTTCAGGAATTCCACTTAGAGTACTGGATATCATGGCATGCGGTGGTTTTGTACTGACGAATTGGCAGTTAGAGATTGCGGAATATTTTGAAGAGGGCGAAGAGATTGTCACCTTTGAAAGTTTGGAAGAGTGTATGGAGAAAATAGATTATTATTTGGCACATGAAGAAAAAAGAAAGCAAATAGCAGAAGCAGGGAAAAAGAAAGTAGAGAATAAATTTTCTTATCAAAGTGGGTTGAGGAGATTAATAATGTGTTAACGATATAGTGTATGGATACCAAATATTATAGAAGTGTACAGTTTTCTAAGGGAGGAAGAATATGTTTTACGATAAAATGAGTAGTTTGGAGAGAAAATTACAAGAACTTATTTGGAGTGAAGTTTTTCATGATACAATAAGGGGAAGTAAATGGTTGACTCCAGATTTGCCGTTTTCACCCGGAAGGGGAGCTATAGGATATCAATGCATGTATGTATTATATAGAGTTTTGAATGAATTGAATCCGAAATCAATTTTAGAATTAGGGATGGGACAATCTACTAAATTGATAGGAGCGTATGTGGCATCTGCTAATGGAGAATGTAGACATTATGTAGTAGAACATGACGAAAGTTGGATAGGCTTTTTTTTAAATCATTTTCCACTTCCGGAATCGACAGAAGTAGTTAGGTGTAATATCGAGGATGTTTCTTTAGATATAGGAGGGGACACCCAATTTACTAATGTAACAAAATATGTAGAATTTGATGAAAAATTGAAAGATAAATATTTTGATGTAATAATGATTGACGGACCATATGGTTATCGGAGTCCTGATTATTCAAGGGTGGATATTCTGAGTATTCTGCCGGATTGTCTAAATGATGAATTTGTTATTCTCATGGATGATTGTGAAAGAAAGGGGGAACAAGGTACTTGTAGATTGATTGAATTAATCTTACAGAATGCGGGAATTCCTTTTTTTACCCGTACCTACTCAGGAGAAAAGGATTTAAATATGATTGTATCCCATGATTTAAAGTTTTTATGTATGATGTAAAATTTAAGAAGAGGTGAAATATGAGGACACTGATAATTGGAAAGATGGATAGAAATGAGCAATTATATATTAAATTGACTTACTCGGATGAAGTGTTTGAGATTAATATGGTTGTTTCAGAAGATAGGATATCTTCAGATATTTTTCATTGCGAAATCGTAACTATAAAAGAGTTGGAGAGTCTTTTAGCATGTAATTATATTAATTTAGTACATGATTTTGATATTGTGTTCCTATGCAGCCAAGAAGTGGAGCAATGGCGGCAGACGTTGATACAGTGTGGGATGTTAAGAGATAAAATAAAGTTAGACACACAGGTGACTGAGTTTTTGACACCTAAGAATAATATGGATTATTTGTCTGAATATATATATTTAAGCACTCAAATAAAATGTCAGAATGAAAGCATTACAATAGGTGAGTATTCTTATGGAATACCTCATGTTTTAAATTGGACATCAACCGATTCAATTGTTATTGGAAAGTTTTGTTCAATTTCTAAAAATGTTCAGATATTGGTAGGAGAAAATCATAGAGTAGATTGGGTTACAACGTTTCCATTTAACGTATTTCTAAGTGATTATTTTTATATCAAAGGACATCCTATGTCTAAGGGGAATGTTGTCATTGGTAATGACGTGTGGATAGGGAGTGATGCCAAAATAATGTCCGGAGTCATGATTGGAGATGGCGCAGTTGTGGCAGCTAATGCACTTATAAATAAAGATGTGGAGCCGTATACAATTGTGGGCGGAGTACCAGCTCACGTGATAAAAAAACGGTTTCCTGAAGAAATAATTAAACGTTTGCTTGAAATTAAATGGTGGGATTGGGATAAGGAGTTGATATACGAGGCAGTTCCACTATTGCAAAGCGCATCCTTTGACCAATTGTTTGAATTTTATGATAAGAGGGTAAGGTCAGGTAACTGTTAGTTCCTTTATTTTTGCAACCGCCATTGGGAAATCTCCGCAGTTGCGGTAATGTATAAGCGCTGCAGCAGTATCTCCCATCATTTCATTAATAAGACCTATGTTATAGGTAGGGATAAAAGAATTGGTACCTTTTTCCCTTGCAACAGGGCAGTGAATGGCTTTTACAAATTCCATCATGGCTTTCATATACTGCCCGTTGGCAAGATATATCTGCCCCATGATGCAGAGGAAATCCGCAGTTGTAGCAAAAGCGTCATAGACCGTCTCCAATTGCAGCGCGTCTGCTTCCTTTCCGGTATGGAGCAGTGCGTTGGCATAGGCAATAATCATCATCTGTACCCATTCCTCATCCGGATTCACATCGTAGGCAAGCGCCTTCTTGTAATAAATATAAGAATTTTCATAGTCATAAATCATGTTATAGGACTGACCTATCTGAAAATAAAGATAGGGATTCTCATCATTTTTTTCCAATTCTTTGAATAATAGTGCATTATTGCGTTCCACTTTGGTGCGCAGTTCTTCCGGCGTTCCGGTATAGCCGATGTGGTCGGCTAAAATCGGGAGATCATAGCTTTTATAATTCATGCCCAAAGAATTACTTACGACTTGCTCATGAATAGGGAATTCATAATGATATAGTTTCCTGTTGAATAAACGTTCCACATGGTCCTGATAGACGGAATCAGTCCGGTTGGAAATATAATGGCTGTCCCGGGCAATCAGACCGACTTCATCAGGGTGTTGGGCGATTAAACGTTGAATCTCCTCGAAATCAAGGGAAAGCACAACTTCGTCACAGTCTAAGACAAGAACATAATCATGGCTTGCCTGAGAAAGAGAAAAGTTTCTTGCTGCGCTGAAATCATTTATCCATGCAAAATCCAGGACTTTATCAGCATATTTTGCGGCAATTTCTTTGGTGTTGTCGGTGGATCCGGTATCTATGACAATAATCTCAAAGCCGTATCCGCTGACGGCGGACAGGCATTTTTCTATGTTCTTTTCTTCGTTCTTAGTTATGATACATACGGATATCGGATAAGGCATGGTTATTCCTCCTTTTGATTACTCATTCTGTAAGCATCTCTCTTACTCTATGTCTGTACGTATGCGCAGCTGCAATTTTATCGTGTCCGTTTTTTGCGATGGCGGCGCGTTCTTCTTCATATTGCAGATAATAATCAATCTTACGCAACAAGTCTTCTTTGCTATCATAGTATTCAAAGTCTTCCCCTGGGGTAAAGTTATCCAGAAAATCTGCCTGGTAATTACTGAGCAGAAATCCGCCGCTTCCCATAATATCAAAAGCGCGAAGCGGCATTCCGCTTTTGATACTGCGAAGGGATATATTCAGGTTGACACGGCTTTGCTTGAAAACAAGGGGCATTTGCGTATAGTAATCGACCGTACCATGGTTGTGAAGATTTGGCATGCTCAGGCTCTTATCATGGGTAAAAAGGTCAAGTGTGTGGTGTGGGGTAATCGCTGTTAATAAATCCATGCGCTCTAACCCTGTAATTTTACGGTTAATGACATATTGTGCATAGAGATACTCTTTGGTTTCTACACCATCGGCATTAGGTTCCATCGGGAGTGCTTGGTATAAGTCTGCCATAATGGGAGATAATGATTCCTGAATAAAATTATATCCCTGTACTTTCATCTGTGCTGCCATGAGAGCATCCAGATATCCTTTCGTATAGTCGGATAATGTGGTCATACGCTCAAAAAAATTATGCTTTTCGGTGTAAAGAGAACCGACGAAGGAGATGTCATAGGGGTAAGGTGGTTTGCTGGCTGTACTTATATTCATGGCATCCAGACGTTCCGTATTCGCTGCCATAGGCATATAATGCACAGTGGTAATTCCGGCATTATGGAACTCCATATACAATTCTTTGTCAAATACGTAGATAATATTACAGGGATTGATAGTTGTATAAGAATATAGCATGACATATGGACTGTCATAAATCCATGATATATATTTGATATCCTCTTTTTTGCAGACATTGGAAATAACCGGGAAGTAGTTAAAAGAAAAAACGACATCTGGCGTTTCCGTATGCAGTTTAGAGGCAAACTCCGCCTCGATTACGGTATCCTGTCTGGCATCTTTGTTAGAAAAGGGGAAACAGACAATACTGTGTCCCTCCGCCATAAATGCTTCCTTAATATCTTCATTTCCGAAACTTGCCCATTCGATAAATAATATTTTCATAATAACCTCTTATAATATGTCATAACATAGTACCTTCATGAAAATTGATAAGCTGTGTTTAATATATCATAACATATGACTAAGAAAAACTCACGTCAAAATCTTGATTTTATGGATATATAACTGTTATACTAAAATAACTGGATAGAGGAGCAGAGATGGTGTAAATCTGCTACTCTAATATCTTATTACATTTTGTCGATATATAATATAAATTTAACAATTAGCATGAATGAATGGAAAGAGGTTTGACAGGTAATGCGTAAATATCAAAAAAGTCAGATAATGGATGTGATTGCAAGCCTGCATCTTCTGCATCAGCAAATAGAGGAAAAATGGGAAAAAAAAGAATATGGAGTTGTGCAGACAGCGCTTTCAGACTGCCAACAAGCAGCGATTCAGGTTGGAGAAGCCATTGAACAGATAGAGGGAACTACACTTGGCAGTATCGGCATAGAGACAGTTTCCTGTCTGGAGCGATATTGTGAGAGGATTTATCAGCTTAATGAGAAAATAGAATCGACTCCAGCGCAGAAGGCATACAAATTATTGGAAGAATCATTGATTAAAGTAGAAAATACGATTTTGCACATGCCTGTCAGAAAAATAGCAGTTTTTCTTCCCTATAAAGCATCTATGTGGGATTCCCTTGAGAGTGTTTGGAAAGCATCAGATAAAGACGAGGAATGGGAAAGTTTTGTGATGCCAATTCCGTATTTTAGTAAGAATAAGGATGGTTCCTTAGGTGAAATGCAGTATGAGGGAGAAGATTTCCCTTCGTATGTTCCGATTGTGGACTGGCAGCAGTATTCTTTGGAGAAAGAGCATCCGGATGTCATTTTTATTCATAACCCATATGATCAATATAATTTTGTCACAACAATTCATCCTTCCTTTTATGCTTCTAAAATCAGCGAGTGTACAGACAAATTAGTGTATATACCTTATTTTGTACATCAAAATGACAGAGTGGAAGAGCATTATTGCGTTCTTCCGGGAACAATTTATGCGGATGTTGTTGTTTTACAGTCGGAAAAAGTCAGGCAGCAGTATATAAAATATTATGAGGCAGCTCTGCCAGAGCTAGTTGGGAAACTGGGGAAGGATGTAATAGAGCAGAAATTCCAGGCGCTTGGTTCGCCCAAATTTGACGCATCGTCTGCGGAAGAAACGATGATTCCTGAGGAATGGCAGGAATTTTTGGGTGAAAATAAGAAAGTTATTTTTTTTAATACGCATTTGAGTGGACTCATGCAGGGGCAGAGCGAGAAATTCTTAAAAAAGCTGGAATGGGTATTTGATTTCTTCAAAAACAGGGAAGATGTTGTGTTGCTGTGGCGTCCTCATCCGTTAATGGTAGAAACGGCACAATCAATGAATCCGGAAGCAGTAGAACCTTATCTGCAGTTAGTGGAGAAATATAAACAACAGAGAATAGGCATTTATGATGATTCCAAGGATTTACACAGGGCGGTTGATTTGACAGATGCTTATTATGGCAGCACCAGTTCTGTCGTGGAACTGTTTAGGCAGCAGGGAAAACCTGTTATGATTATGTCCAATAATATTGACATAAAAGAGGTATCGAGATGAAAGTACATCATTTGACCGATGAGGAATTGCGGCAGGTGCAGCTGACGCAATTGGAAATGTTGGAAGAGGTGGACAGAATTTGTACGCTTTGTGGCATTCATTACAACATCATTGCGGGAACACTACTTGGAGCAGTAAGACACAAGGGATATATTCCATGGGATGATGATGCGGATGTGGCATTTCTCAGAGAGGAGTATGAAAAGTTTAGGATTGCCTGTGAAAAAGAACTTGACCACAGCCGCTTTTATTTCCAGGACCATAGGAATACGACAGGGTATCGATGGGGATACGGTAAGCTTAGGAGAAAAGAAACTCAGTTTTTAAGGGAAAATCAGGAGCATATGCTCTATGAACAGGGGATATTTATTGATATTTTCCCGCTGGATGCAGTTTCTGACAACAAGATGATGAGGATGCTGCAAAACTTTCATTGTTTCTGCATTCGAAAGATGATGTGGGCGTCGGTTGGAAAAATTGCTTCCCAAAGTTTGTTTTTGAAAAACTGGTACAGACTTTTAGATGCTGTTCCGGCAGATATTTTATATAAGCATTATAACAGGTATGTGTTAAAGCAGAATAAGAAAAAAACGAAGTGGGTACGCATTCTGACATTTCCAACACCAAATAAGGAATATGGCTATTTGCGGGAATGGTATGAAAATAGTGAAAAGATACTGTTTGAGAATGAGATGTTCTGGGGAATTCGGGATTATGATGCGTATCTGTCCTTTAAGTTTGGAGACTATATGCAGCTGCCGCCGATGGAGATGAGGAAGATACATCCGGTAACAAAACTACAGTGCTTGCAGGAGGAATAGAGCAGTCATGAAGAAAGTCATTACTTATGGCTCTTTTGATTTATTTCATGAAGGACATTATAGATTATTGCAGAGAGCAAAAGCTCTGGGGGATTATTTGATTGTTGGCGTGACTACGGAACATTATGACGAGTCGCGTGGAAAGATGAACGTAGTGGATTCTCTGATGGACCGTATTGAAAATGTACGGAAAACGGGCTTTGCGGATGAAATCATTATAGAAGACCATGCAGGACAGAAAATCGAAGATATCATGAAGTATGGTGTAGATATTTTCACGGTAGGCTCCGATTGGACAGGCACATTTGATTCTTTAAAAGATTATTGCGAAGTGATTTATCTGGAAAGGACCAAAGATATATCAAGTACCATGCTGCGTGCTCAAAAGTACAACATTATCCGTCTCGGCATCATAGGAACCGGGAGGATTGCGGCACGAATGGTGCCGGAAGTAAAATATGTAAGCGGGATTAATATTGATGCTGTCTATAATCCTCATATAGAAAGTGCGAAAAAATTTGCAGAACAGTTTGAGATGAACAAATATATGGACGATATAGAAGAATTTTATGCGGAAATCGATGCTGTATATATTGCTTCGCCTCATCAGACACACTACGAATATATCAAAAGCGCCGTCCTGCACCATAAGCATGTTCTCTGTGAAAAGCCAATGGTTTTAAAACGGGAGCAGGCCGAAGAACTTTTCCGGATGGCGGAAGAAAACAAAGTAGTTTTGATGGAAGCAATCAAAACGGCATATTGTCCGGGCTTCAATCAGCTATTATCTATTGTTCGCAGCGGCGCAATTGGCAGTGTGCGGGATGTAGAGGCATGTTTTACGAAACTGGAGAGTCCGCTTTCCAGGGAGCTGACGGATACCGTTTATGGAGGCAGTTTCACGGAATTGGGAAGTTATACATTGCTGCCCATTATAAAAATTTTGGGAAAAAATTATCAGGATTTGGAATTTAAGAGCCAAGAGGCAGCGAATGGATTAGATATTTATACAAAAGTTTATTTTACTTATGAGAATGCTTTAGCGACTTCTAAAAACGGACTGGGAGTAAAGTCGGAGGGACAGCTTATCATATCGGGAACCAGAGGTTATATTATTGTGGAAGCCCCCTGGTGGAAAACAAAGTCTTTTGAAATCAGATATGAAGACAGCAGCCAGAATGAGAAATATTTCTCTAAATTCCTGAATGACGGTCTGCGGTATGAAATCGGCGATTTCGTATCCAGTATTAATGGTTTTGGCGAGAAGCACTTTAAACTAACGAAGGGCGAAAGTATTACGATGGCGGGAATTATGGAAAAATTTATGGAGATAAGAGATGCCAAATAAAAAAGTTTCTTTAATTATACCGGTTTATAATACGGCAGACTATTTGAGGAGATGCTTAGAAAGCGCGGTTTCACAGACTTATGCCAATATGGAGATTATCTGTGTGGATGACGGCTCTACGGACGGCTCTGAGAAAATAGTAGATGAATTTGCGGTGGAAGATGAGCGCGTGATGGCTGTTCATCAGGAGAACAGAGGCGAAAGCAATGCCAGAAACAGCGGGCTAAGGATTGCAAGCGGAGATTATATTGGGTTTATGGATTGTGACGACTGGATAGAGCCGGATATGTACGAAAGTCTGGTCGCTGCACTGGAAGCGGAAGACGCAGATATGGCGATTGCAGGATTTTATCAGGAATATGAAGACAATGACAGAACGTGTATAGAGGTAAAAAATGAAAAATCAGTAGACCCGAAAGTTTTTAATAGGAAAATGCTCTTAAGGTATCTTTATGAAAGAGACTCATACAGAGCCTTTGCATACATGTGGGATAAACTTTATAAAAAAGAAATTCTGTATGATGATTCAGGAGAATTGCTTCTTTTTGATGAAAGCATGAAGCTGGGGGGAGATGTACTATATTTGGCACAAAGTGCATTGAATACGAAACGTGCCGTTTATATAGAGAAGAGTTTTTATCATTATCTACAGCGTGCAGATTCCGGATTCCACATACCTGATTTGGCAAGAAGGCAAGATCATATAAGGGCATACCAGATAGTAGAAAAAGAGTTTGAAGGAAAAAATGTAGAGCCGTTGGTGATAGATTTTATCAAGCGCATGATTGCATATAATTGCAGTATTACCGCAGGACTCGCATATAGGCAACGGGATAAGATTGTACTGGCGGAATGTCAAGAAAAAATGAGGAAATACGAGAAAGAATATAAAGCGCTTAATGCGCATGAACCAGCGCGGATAGAGCAGTTTGAAGATATCTTGCGATATACGATATGAGGAGGATGATGAAACAGTGCGTTGGAAGAATAAGGGACATGAATATGATGGAGTCTATCAGCAGATAGTAGCCAAAAAAAGTTTTTACCTGTTTGGCAGTGGAGATTATGGAAAACAATTCCTGTATCTTATTCAAGGTGAGGTATCCATTATTGGATTTATTGATAATAACCCGGCAAAACAGGAACAGGAAATAGAAGGCAAATCGTGTATAGCTCTTGATGAAGTATCTTTGCAGAAAGAGGAAGGAATTATTTTGACAATATCCCAGATTGGGCGCACTGAAGTAATAGAACAATTGGAAGCGTGCGGATATAGGAAAAATATAGACTATTTTGCAATAGAAGAGTTTATTTCTATTTATTATCTTTATAAATATGATAAGGTATATTTCTTAAGCGTTTCATTCCTGCCTAGCACAATATGCAATTTGAAGTGCAGGCATTGCTTAAACTTTAATCCATTTGCAAAGAAGTTCTATGTCAGGGAGTGGGAAGCGCTAAAGGCAGACGTAGACTTATTCTTTTCCCATGTGGATTATATCATGCTGTTTCATGTGAGCGGCGGGGAACCGATGTTGTATCAGCATACGGCGGATTTAATTCAATATATTGATGAAAAGTATGGGAACAGGATAGGGACTTTGCGGACGGTCACGAATGGGACGATTGTTCCTCCAGATGAAGTATTTGAGAAACTAAGTAAATGTAGAGTAGAGGTGACAGTAGATGATTACCGGGAAGCTGTACCGCAATACAATACGAAGTTTGATGCGTTATTGCAAAAACTGGAGAAGTATCAGATTAAATACTATACCAACCGGGTAGAAAATTGGGTCGATTTAGCGCCCGAGAAGACAGATTATTCCGCTATGACAGAGGAAGAACTGATACGGCACCGTTCGGAATGCGGTCAAACGTGGCAGGAACTTCGCGATGGCAAGCTGTATAGCTGTAACTATGCAGCATATGCAACGGTGGCAGGGATTGCGGGTGAGCAGGATATAGAAGAGAGTTATGATTTAAGAAGCCATACGGACGAAAAGAAGAAAGAACTGATTGAGTTCCGGCTGGGCTATACGAATAAGGGTTATACGAATTTCTGCAAGAAGTGCCGCGGATTTACAGCGCATGATACAGATTCGGTTCAGCCGGCGTTACAGGTGGAGTCATAAAGTGTAATTAAAGGAATAGGGGATTGGAAACTTATGAATGAAAGACTTTGCTTTCCTTATAAAGATGATGCAGACCATATATTGGACTTTGCCAATGATATAGAGCGAATTTATGACAGGATGATGGATGATGTTTCCAGAGATATCTTTTCCAACCGGCTATTATACAGCTTAACGGGCAGTCAAATATGCTTAAAAAATGTATTATTGCATACGCTTGCCGGAAAAAAGCTGAATACATTGCTGCATGAAGACGGAAAGACTATCTATATTTATGGCGCAGGGATTAGAGGGAAACGTTTGGCGGAACTTTTTCCCGATGCTCACTGGGGTGGTTTCATTGACAGGAATAAACAATCGGAGGAGTACCGTCATATAAAAATTTGTGATTTAAAGCAGTTTTTAGGAATGTACACACTGGGAACAACAATTATCATATCAAATATGACGGGAACGGATGAAATCATAGATAGTCTTCAGCAAAAAGGCATTGCGTTAGAAGATATTTTTGTTTTAAATGATTTTGATAAAGAGAATGTTAAAGACATTTATTTTCCGTCAGATGAGATAGAACTTCCGGTATCGGAGAATGCCAGTTTTGTTGATATTGGGTGTTTTGACGGAAAAGATTCTTTGCAGTATTTAAAATGGAGCGGCAATAAGGAAGCAAAGATTTATGCTTTTGAGCCGGATGTCAGAAATTATAAGGTCTGCAGGGAAAATCTGGATGCATATCCGAATATCGAACTTTTTAATATGGGATTATCTGATAACGAGGAAGAGATTGGTGTCATGGGTGAGGGCGAAATGTCCTATCTTGGTGCTGACGGCGATTTGAAGGTTCAGACAAGGCTGTTGGATAACATTCTTAGAGAGAAAGCTGTCGGATTTATTAAAATGGATGTGGAGGGCTATGAAGAGCATGTTTTGCGGGGAGCGAGTGAAATTATCCGCAGCAGACATCCGATAATGGCAGTATCCGTTTACCATAAAAAATCTGATATCTGGCGGATTCCTAAACTTTTATTGGAGTATTATAATGATTATTGTTTCTATATGCGGCATTATAGTGCAGCGAATGGCGATACTGTTTTGTATGCAGTTGGAGGTATGAATTGATAAAAAGGGAGATTGCGATTTTTGGCGCAGGAGAATGGGGCAGGATTGCATATTATTATTATAAGGAAAGCTGTGAAATTGCCTGTTATATAGATAATGATGAAACGATATGGGGCAAAGATGTGAATGGCATCAAAGTCTGTTCTCCCGATATTCTTAAAGATTCAAAATATACGGTAGTCATTGCCAATAAAAGATATGAAGAAGAAATAAAAAAGCAATTATTATCTGATTATGATATCCGGGGCGTTATTTCTTTTCGGATTGAGGAGAAAATGCAGGAGTTATACCGGAAAGATACGGATTCTTCAGGAAAAGAAGAATTAATTGTCGCATTTAGCCACGGATTGGGAAATCAGATGTTTCAGTATGCTTTCTATAAGAATTTGTTAAAGCAGGGAAGAAATGTTAAGGCAGATTTATCCGCCTATATCAAACCGGATATGATGCCGTTTGAACTGCCCTATGTTTTTCCTAGTATTAAGCTGGAGTATTGCAATCCGGATACAAAGGAACGCTATTTACAGGAGCGGCAGGATAAAGTATATATAGAGGAACCTCCTAAGGGGGATGTAAAAGTAACATATAGGCAGGAACTTCTGGAAATGGAGAGCGGTTATATAGAGGGATTTCATTGCTCCTATCGGTATCCGGAAATAATTCGTCAGGAATTACTAAAAGATTTTACATTCCCTTATCAAAAGAATGAGAAACTTTGTGAATTAAAAGAACTGTTGGAACAACGAGAAACAGTGGGGGTGCATATCAGACGGGGAGATTTCTTAAATCCGAAATACCGGAGAGAAATTGGCAGTATTTGCACCGATGAATATTATGCACAGGCGATTGCTTATATAAAGAAAGCATGTCCGAATGCAGTTTTTTGCTTTTTCTCTAATGATATGGAATGGGTAAAAAGCAATATGAAGGAAGAGAATGCAACCTATATCGAAAAAGATATGTTTACGGAATATGGCGACTGGTATGATATGTTTTTGATGAGCATGTGTAAACATAATATCATACCAAACAGCACTTTCGGATGGTGGGGAGCATGGTTAAACCGGAATCCGGATAAAATTGTGATTGCGCCGAAACGCTGGAGAAACAGGTGGGAAGCTGTGGACTGGTGTCCGCCGGAGTGGGTGTTGTTTTAAAGGGAGAGTATATGGACAACCGATATATAAAGGAATTGATTGAAAAAATAGAGCAGACGGAAATTTGGATTGGTATTGCCGAAAAGTGTGTGGATTATGATAGTGGAATTAAACTGCTGGTCGATACATTCACAAAGCATAAAGAAAAGCAGTCTCAGCTTTTTTTTATTGGAAACGGGGGAAGTTCTGCGATAGCGAGCCATATGACGGCGGATTTTATGAAAAACGGCGGTATGAATACATACAGTCTTTATGATAATGCGGTCACGACCTGTATGGGAAACGATTATGGATATGAATATATTTTTTCAAGACCGATGGATTTTCTGGTGAGAGAGGGAGATTTGGTTGTGGCAATCAGCAGCTCCGGCAATTCGCAGAATATAATTAATGCCATAGAAACAGCACATAAAAAGAATGCAGCAGTAATAACGTTAACAGGTTTTCAATCAAACAATAAGGCGAAGCAGACGGGAGATATCAATGTGTATGTACCCTGCGAAAAGTATGGCATCGTAGAATCTATTCACAATCTGATTTTGCAGCAGATTGTGGATTTAATTATGGAAAGGGACGGAGTGAAACTTTGATATGTCGGATGAAGTGAAGCAAAATAGAAAACCGGTCGTTTTCTTAGACAGAGACGGAGTTTTGACAGAGGAAAAAAGCTACATTGCTTCTATAGAAGAACTTTCGATATTTTCATATACGGCAGAATGTATTAAAGCAATTCATCAAAAGGGTTACTATGCTATTGTTATTACCAATCAAAGCGGTGTAGCAAGAGGATTATTTAGCGAAAAAGACTTACAGAAAATGAATGCTTTTCTCATGCAGCAGATAGGAGTGGATGCGATATACTACTGCCCCCATCATCCGGAGGGAAAGATTGAGCAATACGGAAAAATATGTCATTGTCGTAAGCCTGAAACCGGTATGATTGAGACAGCTTGTGTGAAATTTGATATAGATATGTCCAAATCGTATATGGTAGGCGACAGGGCAAGTGACATTCTGACAGGACAAAATGCAGGGATTAAAACGATACTGCTTGAATCCGGGTACGGAACAGCAAGATTAGAGCAAGATGTTACGCCGGATTATATCATGAAAGATTTAAGAGATGTTTTAACAATATTATAAGGAATATGGAGGAAAAGATATGATTTCATTAGTGACCGGAGGATGTGGATTTATTGGTTCCCATATGGTAGACAGACTGCTTGCGGAGGGACATACGGTAAGAGTCATTGACAATTGGACGACGGGAAGACCGGAGAATTTAGACCATCAAAAAGATAACCCGAATTTGACAGTATACCATATGGATATTAGAAACAGAGAGGAGATAGAGCCGGTATTTAAAGGTGTGGATTATATCTTCCATTTTGCGGCATTGGCGGATATTGTACCATCAATTCAAAGACCGTGGGACTATTATTCTTCCAATGTCTTAGGAACTTATAATGTAGTGGAATGTGCGAAAGAAGCAGGAATTAAGAAATTGGTATATGCTGCATCATCTTCCTGCTACGGAATTCCGGATGAGTATCCGACAAAAGAAATTGCGGAAATCAGACCACAGTATCCGTATGCCCTGACGAAAAGATTGGGAGAAGAAACGGTTCTGCATTGGGGGCAGGTGTATGGATTGCCTGTAGTGACATTGAGACTTTTCAATGTATATGGAACAAGGTCAAGAACGTCGGGAACTTACGGGGCGGTGTTTGGCGTCTTTTTAGCGCAGAAGTTAGCAGGAAAACCGTTTACTGTTGTAGGTGATGGTAATCAGACAAGAGATTTTACTTATGTGACAGATATTGCGGATGCTTTCTATACGGCGGCAATGTCAGATGTCGTACAGGATACGTTTAATGTAGGAAGCGGCGGAACTTATTCGGTTAACCGGCTTTGTGAACTTCTGGGAGGGGAGATTACGCATATCCCGAAACGTCCCGGTGAACCGGATTGTACCTACGCAGATACGACCAAGATTGAAAGCAGGCTTGGATGGAAGGCAAAGGTGACTTTTGAAGAAGGGGTGCGGAATGTGCTTGATAATATTGATTATTGGAGAGAAGCACCGGTATGGACGCCGGACAGCATCGGGGTGGCAACGGAGGACTGGTTTAAATATTTAGGGAAATAATGTACAGTTTGCAGAAGACTAAAGAGTTTTGATTTTTTGCCGATATATTTAGTGAAGTAATTCAGGATGAATGGCGAAATGTTGCACGGATGCAGGAATAGGATGGGAATATGACCTGTTATTGTAGTCTGTACGATAGCAGGTTTTTCATTAAATGGGAGCAAGTGATTCGATGTTTCAGAGTAATAATATACCTAAAAAATTACAACCGGTGATTGATAAATGGAATAGACAGGGGAAAACATATAATCTTAGTCCGGACAATATGTTTACATATAATGGGCATAAGATTGTGTATCAAGGTGGACAGGATATTCCTTTGACAGGATGGTTTGCCTGTAATAGTGATAATGTCGGTGATTATGAACTAACCAAAAACGATGTGGAGGATATCCAACATGAACTATTACAGTATTATCGCCCGGCTAAATGGGTAATTGTTTTAGACTGGCATTGTAATTATCAATGTCCGATGTGTCCTTATCATGGGGATGGTGTACTGGAAAAAGAGAATTACTATGAAGACAGAGGTGGACAGAAAAGAGTAGTATCGAAGGAAGAGGCATTTGAAAGAATAGACCGGATTGCAGAATATGGAGTTAAAACATTAAGTATTATGTCCCAGGGGGAAATTTTGTTATATCCCCACTGGTATGAGGTATCAGAGTATGCTCATAATAAGGGATTGGCTTTGTGGACGATTACGAATGGCTCTCTCTGGACGGAAGATACGGTAATAGAAGCGGCAGAGTTAGGATATACCAATATCAGAGTTAGTTTGGATGCTTTGTCTTTTGATACATACGCAAAGATTCGCAGTAATAGAAAAGAGTATTATGAAAAAGCTATGAAACTTCCGGAATTGTTGATGAAATATGGAATTAATACTAATGTACATTTTGTAAAACAAAAGGAGAACCTGCATGAAGTACAATCATTTTTAAATTATTGGAAAGAGCGGAAAGTAGATTCTATTAGTATTGCTAATGAATTTTGTTATGATGGAGAAGTTCTTGTTAACAAATTTGCAGAGAATAAAAAAGAGTATATAGAAGGATTATGCACAGCATTTGGAAACATGCAGACATTAGCTGCCGGAAACACACAGTATTGCTGTGGCATGGACGCGCTAATGGGCGAAGGACAAAGCAGATTGGAAGATACCGGATGCCAGATAAATGTTAGTACAGCAATAGATGCTATGCGGACGGAACATTCTGATTTAAGAAATTTGTGCCGTAAATGTGCACTTTATGTGCCATATAATGATGAAGAAGTAATTGATGGGTGGAAAGTTTCCAGAAATTATGAGCGTGAAACATGGATTAAATGTTGAGGAGGAAATTAATAAATGCAATATCCTAGAAAGATTCAAATCGGATTTCAGGAAGGAACTTGTCCTTTAAAATGTAAAAAATGTCAGGCGTTTGGTGAACATGCCAAGGGCAAAAAGGCTGTTCGGAAAATGCCTTTAGAGAAGGCAAAAAAGCTAATAGATGAAATTTCCCAAATGAAGAAAATTCCTGCGATTCAGCCTAGTATCTATACAGAACCGTTTACAAACGAAGACTTAAAAAAAATCATACCATATTGCTGTGAAAAAAACGTGCCGCTTAATATTATTACTAACGGCATTTTATTAAATAAAGAGTGGATGGATTTACTGATTAAATGGTTAGACCGTCAATCTTCAATTTCATTTAGTCTCGATGCGACGACACAGGAAACATATCAGAAAGTCAGAGGTTCTTATGATTTAGCAGAGCTGGAGAAGAAAATAGAATATTTAATGAATAACCGGGGCGATAAAGGACCGCGGATTAGCGTGAATTTTGGCTATGAACAAGATAATTTTGATGAACAAGACGCTTTTTTAGAAAAATGGAAGGATAAGGTTGATGCAGTGCGCATTAATGTCGTGCTGGATGCACAGAGGAAAATTCCTCCAATTTATAAGAAAGATGATATTGTTAAGAAAAGCGCTGAATGTCCTTTTTTATGTGATGCGATAGCGATTGATTCTGAGGGTGAATTGAGAGCATGTCCGATAGATGCCCTTGGGGTAACATATTTGGGGAATGTTTTTGAAAAAGGAATTTTAACAGTCTGGAATGGGGAAGAAATAGAGAGGCTCCGCCAAAGACATAGAGAGAACAAACTGCTTCCGGAAGAGTTTTGTTATGGCTGTGAGTGGGGATATAGTATTTATGATTTTAGGGAAATAGAAGAAACGGAAGATTATATTTTAAAGACGGCGGATTATGCGGTGTATTATAATCGTAAAGTGTGATTAACAGGCATTGGGAGAGAGGAAGAAAATTTATGAGAAATGAACAGCTAGAGTATTATGGTCAACATAATATTTCTCCGGAACGTCAAAATATAGATGATATAGAATTACATTATGCGAGACGTAAAAAATTGTATAGACAGTGTGGAATACCAGAAATCGCATTTAGAGATGCTGAAATATTAGAAGTCGGTCCGGGAGGCGGGCATAATACGCTTGCTTTATTTCAATGGAATTGTACGCATGTTGATTTGGTAGAAGCGAATCCACAGGGGATTAAAGATATGAGGCAGCTTTTTGCGGAGCGGAAGGTGCCTGAAGATAAATATGATATATTTGAATGTATAATCGAAGAGTATCATACTGACCGGAGATACGATATTATTATAGCAGAAGGTTTTTTGCCGAATATACATAATCAGGAAGAAGTTTTGACTAAATTAAAAGAATTGGTAAATGAAAAAGGAATTATTGTAATTACTTGTATCGATAAAGTGGATTTCTTTATTGAAGTGATGAAACGTTTGGTCGGAGTAGCTCTTGCGCATGATATATCGGCGTATGATGATAAAGTAAAGTATTTAACGAGTATTTTTAAGCCGCAGTTAGAAAAATTGCGCGGGGTATCTAAATTGCCGGAAGACTGGGTAAAAGATATTATATTAAATCCGGAAGTGAATAATGAGATGGAATTAAGTCTTGCGCAGGCAATCCGGTATTTTGAGGATGATTTTGAAATATTAGGATCTTCACCGCAGATGTTTACAGATTATTCTTGGAGCAAGGACATATGGTTTGATTATAAAAAAGATTATTTGGAACAGTTTGATAGGAAACGGTTAAGTCTTTTAATGGCAAATATGCCGGAAATTATTTTGCCGGATAATCTGGCTAAAACGCTTGTGAAAAATTTTGAAGATATTAAAAGTTTAGAAGCAGAATATGAGGAGACATTAGAAGTTGATAAAATAAATGGCATTTTAAAAATTATGGAGGCGATGAAGCCTCTGATAGAACAGTATTTTCATAATGAATTTGTAAAAGTCTTTTGCGAAATTCAAGAAGTATTGCTATGTATCCAAAACAGAAAAATCGTTGATATGGAAAACTATCCATGCTTTTTTGCTGCATTTGGAAGGACACAGCAATATATTAGTTTTGTAAAAAAGTAGTGAAGTGAGGAAGAAAAAGTGTCTTATATTGATTTTGTATCAGAGCTGCATAAAGCAACAAAGAGGGATTATATCGGACGTGTGACCAGCGATGATAAGGCGGAGTGCGCAAAGGTTGCAAAAGAGTATGGATATGATTACTGGGATGGTGATAGGAAGTATGGCTATGGCGGCTATCGTTATGATGGCAGATGGAAGAGTGTGGCTCAGAAAATGGCAGAGCATTATCAGTTAAAAGCTGGACAGAAAGTATTGGATGTAGGCTGTGGAATGGCGCATCTGTTGTACGAATTGACTCAGGTTGTGCCGGGACTTCTTGTAAATGGTATCGATATATCATCATATGCTTTAGAACATGCTAAAGAGGAAATACGGAGCCAATTACAATATGGACAAGCACAAGATATCCCATTTCCGGATAATGAATTTGATTTGGTTATTTCTTTGACAACATTGCATAATCTCAAAGTATATGATTTAAAGAAAGCAGTGCAGGAAATAGAGCGTGTCAGTAAGGGAAACAGTTATATTATGGTCGAATCTTTCCGTAATGACAGGGAAGAGGTAAATATGCTCTACTGGCAGTTGACTTGTGCAAGCTATTACTCTGTTGACGAATGGGAATGGCTGTATCGTGAGTGGGGATATACCGGTGATTATAGTTTTATTTTTTTTGAGGGAGAGTCATAAATGGATAGAATAAGATTAAAAAGAATAGAAATTTTGTTGGAAAAATTGCAGAGAAAGAGCATCTATCTATATGGGGCAGGAATCAGAGGCAGGGCAGCATTAAAGAATCTTATTACTTTAGGATTCGGGCAAAATGTACTTGGATATATTGACGATAATGCAGATAAAGGACAGTATTATGGGAAAAGCGTATGTTTGCCTGAACAGGTAAAATATTTGGAAAATACGGATACTGTATTCATTATTACAACATATGCAGTGAAGAAGATGGTATGTAGATTGATGAAGAACAATATACCATCGGACAGTATTTATTTTTTTCCAGAACTGCTGATTGATGATGTGGAAATTGATATTTTCAGGGAAAATAAAACAAAAATCAAGCAGGTATATGATAGCTTGCAGGATTGCTTATCAAAGTATATCTATCAATCTTTATTTGAAATATATTTAAATGGTAATATAGGGATATTGTCTAGGACAATGGGGGAAGAGCAGTACTTTCCGGTGCAAGGCAGCGGCGATGAAGATGAAATAGAAGAATTTCATATTTCTGAAAATGAAAGTTTTGTTGATTGCGGCGCATATGATGGAGATACGATTCGGAGTTTTAAAAACAGGACGAATAATCAGTATAAAAAAATATGGGCGTTTGAGCCGGATGCAGATAATTTCCGAAAATTATCAGATTACATAAAAGAAGAAGCGGACGAGAGAGTACAACTGGTACAGGCCGGCGTATATAGTGAAGATAAAATTATGTATTTTGCGGGTGGTAAGGGAACGACATCTTCTCTGAAACAATTAGGGGGGGGCGGACGTTGGTTTGCCAATTGGATTCCGTGATAGAGGAACTTGTTACATTGATTAAAATGGACATTGAAGGAGCGGAGCAAGAAGCATTGCTGGGGGCTAAAAGAATTATTTCCGAATATCAACCTAAGTTAGCAATTTGCATCTATCATAGAATAGAAGATTTGTGGGAAATCCCTCTTTTAATAAAAGAACTAAATCCGGAATATCATCTTTATATTAGAAATTATGAGGATAGGTTGGACGAAATAGTCTGCTATGCGGTTTCACATACTGAGAAGTGAATGAGGAAGGCTGAGAAGAGGGCATGGCTATAAAAATGAAAAATGTGATCTTATTTAGTCCCAATGGATACGTTGGCAGTTTTATCAAGAAAAGAATAGAGACAGATAGCGATATACGCTTATTTGAAATGACACGGGAAAGTGATTGGTGTCAATATAAGGATGTTTATGATGTCATGATATATTCCGCAGCGGTTACTTCCGGAAGGCATGCGACTGCAGAAAAATATGTGCAGGATAATGTGGTAACGGCGGTTTCGGTTATAAATTTTTGTAAGGAAAACAAAATTAAGAGAGTAATTTATCTTTCATCTGACGAAATATATGGAGAATTAAATACGGATATGGTTAGCGAAAAGGCTGTTATGGTAAATCCTAACTTGTATGCAGCAACCAAATATTTAGCGGAAAAGATAATTATAGAGAGCAGAATACCGTATTATATTTTACGTCTGCCCGGCGTTGTAGGCGGGACTTGGGGAAATAATTTCATTTATAATTTAATGCGCAGGATAAAAAATAGCGAAAATATTGAGCTATATAATATCAATAGGAAGTTCAATAACATTTTGCACATAGATGATTTGACAGAATTTATGCATACGCTTTGTAAACTTGATAATAGCAATAGAAGTGAAATTTTTCTGTTAGGTAATACGGAGAACGTAGAATTACAAGAAATAGTTGTTTATATCATGCATCTATATCATTCTAAATCACAGCTTTATAGTATAGAAACAGACTCTAAAAGGTATTTTACATTAGATACTGCAAAAGCAGAGGAATATGGATATACTTCTAAAAAGATATTAACGATTATAGACGAACTATATCATATGCAAGAAAGTGGTTAATGACGAATATGGAAAATAAATACCGTCCATCCGGAAAAGATTATTTACATGTTAACGATAGTAAGACGCTAAAGATAGATAAGGAATATATTGCCTGCTTAAAATCCTTAGCTAAAAAAAACAGTGAGAAAAAGTGTACAATGTGTCTTCACGATGATACAAGGGCGCATGTACATGAAATGATAAACGTATATCCGGGAGGCGTTTATATTCGTCCCCACAGCCATCCTTTCAAAACAGAAACTAAAATCATAATTGAAGGGAAACTTTTAGTAGTTATTTTTGATAATAAGGGTGATATATCGGATGAATTTGTTATGGAAAAAGATGGTATTTTTACTTTTCGGATGGATAAAGGAATGATTCATACGAATATACCATTAACAGATGTTGTTTTTCATGAGATAGTTGAAGGACCATTTGTGGGGCATGATGACAGTGTTTTCCCGGAATGGGCACCGGAATTGGATGATGGAGAAGGTATAAGGAAGATAATGGATAAAATCAATCAAGTCAAGGGGGAGGATTGGTAGCATGCAGATGTTAGTTATTGGCGCTTCAGGGTATTTGGGGAAGCACGTATATACAAGTTTTAAACATAATTATGATAATGTAATTGGGACATATTGTAGTCACCAGACAGATCAGACAATGCATCGTTTTGATATAAATAGAGACAATATAGAATCTCTGAATGTTCCTGGGGGGGGGTATGCGATAATATGTGCGGCTGAATCCAAATATGATGCATGCAAAATTAAGATGAAAGAAAGTTTTCAAATAAATGTAACTTCTACAATAAAATTGATAGAAAAGTTGAAACAAATGAATTATTTTATCGTTTTTTGTTCAACTGATTCTGTGTATGATGGAATAAAGGGGCATTATAGAGAATCAGATCAGGCTGAGCCAGTGAATGAATATGGTAAAATGAAGCTGTATGTTGAGCAATATATAGAAGAACATTGCCCGGACGCATGTGTATTTAGATTAAGTAAAATGGTAGGAGATATTGCTTCTCCGAGAGATACTTTGAGCGAGTGGAAAAAAATGGCAATGAATAAACAGGATATATATTGCATTAGAAATAATTATTTTTCACCAGTGTATGTTGAAGATGTTGTAAATTGTATAGAAATAGCTTGCAAGAAGAAAATCCGGGGTGTATTTAATTTGTGTGGAGATAAAACATATAGTCGAGCAGATTTATGTGCTTCTTTTTTAACTGCATTGGGTATTGAAACAAATATATATGAAAAAAATGTGGAAGAATTTGGCTTTAGTGCAGCAAGACCATTGAATGTTGGAATGTGTAATCAAAAGATAAAAAATGCTTTGGAATATAAATTTAAAAGCATGGAAGAAATATATGTGCGATATATGGACAGATAGAAATTTGAAACAACATAAGGAGATATAGAATGAGAAAGAAATTGCTGTTTGTTGTTCCGCCATGTGTAGCTGTAGCGGATTTAATACCAGATGAAAAAAAACTTTTTCCAGTAAAATAAGAAAAGAAGTTCCATTAGGTGCGTTATCGCTGGCGTCATACATGAAAAAGTATGCACAATCAGAAGTTGTTATTTTGGATTTAAACTTGAAGTTTTATGAATTAATAAATGAGAATAAGCTTGATGAAATTCATACACCTGAGATGTACATAAGATATTTTATACAGCAGATGCAGGAGGAAGAATTTGATTTCTGTGGGATTTCAGCTATTTTTAGTCCAGCTTTTGGGTATTTAAAGATAATTAGCCAAATAGTAAAAGAAATATTTCCGTCAGCTGTTGTTGTAGCTGGTGGAGGTGTACCAAGTAATTTAATGCATGAAGTTTTTACAAATGCACCTTGCATAGATATTATTTCTTATGGTGAGGGAGAAATAGCGATATTAGGATTTATTACTTCAAAAAATGAGCATCAGTATTTGGAGCATTCATTAAGTTTAATGACTCGTGAAAAATTAGAAAGGGGGTTTCAATGTACTTTTGAGTTTATTGAAAATTTAGATGAAATACCGCCACTTGATTTTTCACTTATTGAATTTGAAAAGTATAGTAGTCATGTGCATTCACAGACAGCAGATAAAGTTATATCAATGCCGCTTATGTTTTCTAGGGGATGTCCCTTTAATTGTTGTTTTTGTGCTTCTCACAGCATTCATGGAAAGAAGGTAAGATACAATAGTCTGAGCCGAATTAAGTCAGATATAAAAATGTTTTCTCAAAAATATCATGTAAATACGATTACGGTCTGGGATGATAACTTTTTTGTTGATAAAGAACAGGCGATTGCTTTATTGGATTATTTTATGGAGTTGAATTTAACTGTAGAGTTTGTAAATGGATTCCCGGTCTATCGGATGGATGATGATATGGCAGAAAAATTGAAAATGTCGGGAATCGATGTTGTTACTTTGGCAATTGAGTCGGGAAGTCCGAAAGTATTAAAAGATATTATCCACAAGCCATTGAAGCTAGAGATGGTTCCTAAAGCAATTGAGTGCTTGAATAAATATGATATTTATGTGAAGGGATTATTTGTAATTGGATTTCCGGGAGAAACATTAGAAGATATTCAAACAACGATGGATTTTATTCATAACAGTAAATTAAATTGGGTTGATATATTTATAGCTTCGCCGTTACCGGGAAGTGATTTATATGAAATGTGCAAAACTGGTGGGTATTTAAAAAGTGATGATTTAGATACATGTAATTTTTGGCAGGGGAATATTGAAACGGAATCTTTTAAGGTGGAACAGATAGAAGAGATACAAGTATATAATGTAATTAAGAAAGATTTTGTAAATAATTTGGACATGCAAAATAAGAATTGGGAAAGAGCCTTAATTAATTTTGAATATGTGATAAATGCAAATCATAAAAATCCATTTGCATATTATTACGCGGCAGAGGCAGCAAGAAAACTTGGAATGACAAGTAAGGCGGATAAATATTATAAGATATATTCAGACATTCGAGAAAAAAGCATAGAATGGGAAGCTGTTTTTCATAAATTTATTGCGGAGTCAATAGATTTTCACAATATATGATAATGAGAGGATTTAAAATGTACTTTATTATTGGAGCCTCTAGCTTTATCGGAAGACATTTGTATGAATACTGCAAAAAAAGGCAGATTGATGTACTTGGTACATATTACGCACATTCGCATTTTGAGGAATGGATAAAGTTTGATATATGTTCGGATAATTTAAGTGATATAATTAGAAAGTATTGTGATGGCAAGATACCTAGTGCAGTGATATTGTGTAGTGCTATTACCAGTATTGATGGTTGTAAAAAAGATGAGAATGCCAGTAATGCTCTTAATGTATTAGGTATCAAAAGAGTTTTAGAACAGATTGATAAGATGGGAACTAAAAGTGTGTTTTTGTCTTCAGAAGCAGTATTTGATGGAAAAAGAGGACTGTATTTAGAAGAGGATTCACCCAACCCGGTAACTGCTTATGGTAGACAGAAACTGCAGATAGAACAGTATATGATTAAATATTTGAAAAATTATATTATTTTTCGGATAAGTAGGGCGGCAAGCAGTCATTATGGCGAACCGGATATTTTTGATGAGTTTTATAAGAAAATAGTAAGTCAGGAAGAAATTATATGTTTAAAGGGACAAAGCTTTTGTCTTACAGAAGTAGATGATATAGCGCGGGGTATTATAAAAGCATTAGAGTGTAATCTTAATGGTTTATATCATTTATCAAGTGCTAATTATATTTCGCGTTATGAATTGGCTCATCTTTTTGCAAAAAAGATTTTTGGCGGATATGATAGAATTTTAGAGAAAGAATATAAGGATATTCATTTTAGCGATAACAGACATATATATGCTGGCTTAAAAGGCGATAAATTAGCTGGATTACTAGATGTCCAGTATACAAGTATTATGGAGATGTTGGACAGATATAAGGATTCATGTGAGGCAGAGAATATAAAAAGAGGTATCTTTACTTGTTAGTTTGAATTTTATAAAGGAGAAAAATTTATGATTGAAGTATGGAATAATGCTTTACAGGAAAAAGAATTAGAAAATTTTAATAAGGCAGTTGCCAATAGAAATATTATGGAAGGTCCGGTCCTAAAAGAATTTGAAGAGCATATAAAAAATATCTTGAAAGTGGATTATGTAATAGGTACATCAAGCGGAAGCGCTGCTTTGGCATTGACTTTTATGGGAATAGGGATTAAACCGGGAGATGAAGTGATTGTACCTGATTTAACTTTTATTGCGACAGCCAATGCGGCTCATATGTTAGGCGCAGATGTGATTGTTGCTCCGGTGAGAAAAAATCAGACTCTCATAGACGAAAATGTTATCGAAGATTATATAACAGACAAAACGAAAGCAATCGTTACAGTTGATTTGAATGGCAGAATTGCGAGTAGTAAGAAGTTAAAAGAAAAATATGAGGAAAGAGGGATATTTGTTATAGATGATGCCTGTCAGGCATTTATGTCTTGTAGCCAAGAGGGAGAGTATGCTGGTACATGTGCTGATGCTGCCTGCTTTTCTTTTGGAATTAGTAAAATGGTCACAACAGTGATGGGAGGACTTGTTGCAACTAACAATCAAGAATTGTATGAAAAAATGAAAGTCATGAAGACACAGGGAATGCGCTCGATTTTCGAGGGAGATGCTTATGTGTATCCAGGATTCAATTTTAAGTTACCGGATGTTTTAGCAGCTATAGGGTTAGGACAGTTAGAACGCTTAGACAAAAAAATGAAGCATATGTGTGAAATTAACCAAATGTATAGAGAAGAACTGGCGGGAATTGAAGGGATATCTTTTCTGGATAGAAAAGCCGGTGAACATCCGTGGATGACAGATATTATTTGTGATAATAAAGATAAAGTAAGAAAAGTATTAGCAGATCATGAAATTAGCAGCAGACCACTAGGACAACCTTTACATATGGCACATTTTTTGATAAGCAATGGCGAGTATGCTGCTGCAGATATGATGAGAGAGAAATTGTTGTATCTGCCTAGTGGACCAGATCAGGATATAGAAAATGTAGAGAAAGTAATTCATGTATTGAAAACAAAAGATTTAAAGTGATGGGGCGTTCATATGCAAAAAATTGTTTCTAAAAATGTATTTCGTGCTGAAATCAGACCAAATATAAAAAAACAGAATAAGGCTATAGTATTATGTCATGGTGTTTTTGATTTAGTGCATCCTGGTCATATTATCCATTTAGAACAGGCGAAACAAATGGGAGATGTATTGGTAGTTTCGATTACTGCGGCCAAATATGTCCGCAAGGGACCGGGAAGACCATATTTTGATGATGAAATGCGAATGAAATTTTTGGAAGCCTTAGAGTGTGTGGATTATGTTATGTTGTCTGAAGGATATACAGTTGATGATATTATTGAAAGTGTAGAACCTGATATCTATGTAAAAGGTGAAGAATATGCAAGAGCAGCAGATGACATTACTGGAAAGATAACAGAAGAAAAGAAACTGGTGGAAAAGCATGGAGGCCGAGTACAGTATACTACAGGGCAGACTTTTAGTTCTACTAAACTTATTAATACTGCAATGTCGGGTATGTCGGAAGAAGTCAGACATTACATAGAAAATTTCAAAGTAAATTACACGATGAAGCAGGTCAGAGACTATGCGGATAAAATAAGCAGGCTTAAAGTGTTGGTAATCGGAGATGTTATCATAGATAAATATACGTATTGTGATGTGCAGGGAATGATGACAAAAGATATGGGATATTCAGCAAGGCTATCCCATTCCGAAGAGTATTTGGGAGGTTCTGTTGCGATATCCAGGCATTTGGCCACATATACCGATGATGTAACGCTAATGTCTATTATTGGTAATGAAGAAAATGTAAAGATGCGCTTGATGGATGAATTACCGGATGGGATACGGTTAAAGCTGACTTATAGTTCTTCATTTCCGACTATCGTAAAACACAGATATCTTACACGGAATGAGAAACGTGAGGAATACCATAAAATATTTGCTATTAATAATATTCCAAAACATATGCAGTATGAAGTAGAAGCATATGCAGCGTTCAAAAAAAGGCTGCGAGAAGAGATTGATAATTATGATGTGGTATTCTTGTGTGATTTCGGACATGGTCTGATAGACAGGGAAATCATAGATATTATTCAGAAAAATGCGAAGTATCTGGCGCTAAATTGTCAGACAAATTCTACAAATAAGGGGCTGAATATTATCACAAAATATACCAGAGCAGATATTTTTACTTTGGACCAACAAGAGTTAAAACTGGCATTTCCTGAATATGCAATGGATGAGCAGATAAGCTTGGAGAAATTGTCGAGTCATTTGCAAGGAAATGGATGGCTTACAAGGGGGTCTAAAGGTGCATATGGAATATGCGACGGCAGAATACAGGAATGCCCGGCGTTTACATTAAATGTAAAAGATACTATTGGAGCAGGGGATGCTTTTTTTGCAACTGCTGGAATATTTGCCGCGGCAGGAGCGCCGATAGAAATTGGAACTTTTGTAGGTAATATTGGCGGCGCTTTAGGAGCTAATATCATTGGAAATAAAGAAGCGGTAGAAAAGGTGAATGTATTAAAATATGCAAGTACATTAATGAATATATGATAGAGTGAAGGTAGTTTTATAGCTCTTTGCAGACTAATGGAGGCATAGTGATAGTTATGGCAGAAAACATTAGAATGGATTCTCATAAATTGATATATCATCCGGATGTAGTTGCAAGATGGATGAAAGGAGAAAATATTTATCCGATAGAGATAGAAATATCTCCTAGCGGCGCCTGTAATCATAGATGTGTATTTTGTGCTGTGGATTATATTGGATATCAGCCGGCTTTTCTGGACAAAAATATTATTCTGCGCGATATAACACAAATGAGTAAGAAAGGCTTAAAAAGCGTTATTTGTTCTGGCGAAGGAGAGCCGCTTCTCAATAAAGATATGGTAGATATTGCCAATGGAATTAAAGCATGTGGAGTCGATGTGGCAATGAGTTCTAATGGAGCGTTGTTTACAAAAGAGAAAGCGCAAGAATGCCTTGACGCTTTTGCATGGATACGCTTTAGCATAGCAAGTATGGAAGAAGAATCCTATACTAGAATCCAAAGAGGAAAAGATGGTGATCTGGCCAGAGTCAAAACAAATCTAATAGATGCGGTCAGAATAAAAAAAGACAAAAAGTTGAAAACGACATTAGGTGTACAGTGTTTATTGCTGCCAGATAATATGTCGCAGCTTTCCAGCATGGCAAGACAGCTTCGGGAAATCGGGGTTGATTATTTAACGATTAAACCATATTCTCAACATTTGCATAGTGAGAATACCTTTCAGATAGATTACAATATAATGTTGGAATTGGAACAGGAAGTAAAACAGTATGCAACGGAAGATTTTTCTGTTTTTTTTAGGGCGAATGCCATGAAAAAGATGCACCATGAAAAGAGATATCAGCAATGTTATGGACTGCCGTTTATGACGCATATTGATGCAAAAGGGAATGTATGGCCTTGTGTAGCTCATATTGGAACAGAAGAGTTTTGTTATGGAAATATCTATGAGCAGACTTTTGAGGAAATATGGGAAGGGGATAAGCGGCAAGATGTCATACAAAAATTGAATGCGCTCGATATTAATAAAATATGTAGGGAAGCATGCAGGCTGGATGAAATAAATAAGTACTTAGATGAGTTAAAACATCCGGGTGAACATGTGAACTTTATATAAAAGGAGAGAAAAATGGAAAAAGCAACACCTTATAGTAATTTAAAGATATTTGCCCATGCACAGGCTCTTAATGATATTGGAGAGGGAAAAAGAATTGCCCCTATTTATATTCGGATAAAGCCTACGAACTATTGTAATCATAAATGCTACTATTGTAGTTATGCGGATAATGCGCTTGGCCTGCGGAATTCGGTAAACAGGCAGGACCAGATTCCCTGGGAGAAAATGCAGGAAATAATTTCTGATATAGCTGATATGGGAGTGAAGGCAGTTACTTTCAGCGGCGGCGGTGAACCATTAGTGTATCCGTATATTGTTGAAACAATGCAGGGGATTTTAGATGCGGGAATTGATTTATCTATTATTACGAATGGACAGCTTTTAAAGGATGAGAGAGCAGAGATTCTTGCAAACGCTAAATGGGTTAGGATTTCTTTTGATTCGGCAAACGCGGAAACTTATGCAAAGGTAAGACAACTGCCATTGGAGGCTTTCCATGAAGTGTGTGATAATATCTACCAATTTTCTAGGATAAAACAACATAATTGTGAGTTAGGCGTTAATTTTGTTATAAATCATGAAAATGCAGAGCAAGTATATGCGATGGCGCAGCTGGTTAAGGAATTGGGCGTAAATCATATTAAATATACGGCACGCGTTACCAAAGACCTGTTTGCCTATCATGAGCCATTCAGACAAAGTGCGACTGAGCAGATTCATCGTGCAAAAGAAGAATTGGAGGGGAAAGGATTCAGAATTATTAATAAGTATGAAGGTGATTTTGATTCTGCCCTTATTTTTCATCGCTGCTATGATAAATGTTATATTAATCAGATTTTTACAGTAATAGCAGCGGACAGCAGAGTCTATTTTTGCCATGATAAGGCATATGTAGAAGAAGGCGTTGTAGGTGATTTGAAGAATCAGTCGTTTAAGGAATTATGGTTTTCAGACGAAACTGTGAAACGTTATCAGAAATTTAATGCACAAAAAGAGTGTAATCATCATTGCGTATATGATGACAGGAATGAATTGTTGAATACGTTTTATAGTTTAGATAGAAATCACATTAATTTTATTTGAATGATATTTTACTAGATGAATGAAGTAATTGAAAAGAGGAAAAAAATGATTATTTTAGGTATTTCTGCGCTTTATCATGATGCGGCTGCGTGTTTGGTTATAGATGGTGAAATTATTGCTGCAGCGCAACAGGAGCGGTTTTCGAGAAAAAAACACGATTTAAATATGCCGATTGACGCTATTGCATTTTGTCTTGGTGAAGGGAAAATATCCGCTCAAAATATTGATTATATTGTATATTATGATAATCCGCTTTTGACATTAGATAGATATATGAAAAATATTTTGGCTGCGGGAAAAGGCGCAAAGGACGTGATAGAGAGAAGTTATCATTCCATGTTCTCGCAGAAGCTATGGGTTCATAATGTGATAAATAATATATTAGATACAAAGGCTAAAGTTCTGGTTTGCGAACATCATATTTCGCATGCGGCTTCTGCTTTTTATCCTTCACCATTCAAAGAGGCGGTTGTTATTACAATAGATGGAGTAGGTGAATGGGATACGACAACAATAGGATTGGGAAAGGATAAAGCTTTAACAATTAAGGAAGAAATTAAATTCCCACATTCTTTAGGTCTTCTATATAGCGCTTTTACCTATTTTTGTGGGTTTAAGGTAAACTCGGGCGATTATAAATTTATGGGGTTGGCGCCATATGGAGAGCCTGTTTATGAAACACTGATACGCGAAAAGATAGTAGATATCAAAGAAGATGGTTCTTATAGATTAAATCTGGAATATTTTGATTTTCAATTTGGCAGGGCAATGACCAATGAGAAGTTTGGGCAGCTCTTTGGCGGAAAGCGCAGGGAACCCGAGTCAAAAATAACAAAGAGGGAAATGAATATTGCGGCATCTGCACAGAAGGTAATAGAAGATATTATTTTAAAAATAGTTTTCCATGCAAAGAAAATGTATGGGCAGGATATTCCTAATTTGGTATTGGCTGGCGGTGTGGCATTGAATTGTGTAGCGAATGGGCGAATAAAGGATTCGGGTATTTTTGAAAATATTTGGATTCAGCCTGCGGCCGGTGATGCGGGAGGATGTCTGGGTGCGGCGTTGTATGCAACATATAAATATACAGATGTAAAACGCAAAGTTGAAAGTGATGATTCTCAGAAAGGAAGTTATCTGGGACCTTCTTATTCTAATTCTTTTATAGAAGAGTTTTTAGAGTCCCGTGCTTTACAATATCATAAATATACAGATGAAATGTTATTTGATAAAATTGCGGATGATTTGTCAAATAGCATGGTTATAGGACTATTCCATGGCAAAATGGAATTTGGTCCGAGGGCTTTGGGAAACAGGAGTATTATTGCGGACCCGAGGTCTGAGATGATGCAGAGTAAATTGAATTTAAAAATAAAGTACAGAGAGTCATTCAGACCATTTGCACCTTCCGTTTTGGAAGAAGATGCAGGGGAATATTTTGAATTAGAAGGAGAAAGCCCCTATATGCTTTTGGTTGAAAATGTTCGAGAAGACAGAAGGATTGTAAGTAATGTACAGGCAGATTTGAAGAAATATCATGATGATATGCTGGAAATTGTCAAGAAGAGACGTTCCGATATATCGGCAGTTACACATGTAGACTATAGTGCGAGAATTCAGACGGTTTCGGAAAAAAGGAATCAGTATTTTTATAATGTATTAAAAGCATTTAAGAAAAAAACGGGATGCAGCGTACTGGTCAATACATCGTTTAATGTGAGAGGAGAACCGATAGTCTGCACTCCAATGGATGCTTATAAGTGTTTCATGAGAACGGATATGGATGCGCTGGTGTTAGGAAATTATATTCTATATAAGGGCGAACAGCCTGAATGGAATGAACAAGAGAATTGGCGACAGATATACGAATTGGATTGAAATTCGGGAAAGGTGAAGTAATGGATAGAGATAAGAAAGAAAAGGAATTACTGTTTCAATGGGCATGTAAAAATTCATCAATAGAAATAACAGAAAAAATATTTCCTTGTATTGACCAAAACATAGATAGTTATTTCGAAAAACGAAATAAGGAGTCTTGCTGTCTACGCGAATATGCGTTTCAAAACTTACCTGAGTTCAAAGAAGAATTAAAGAATATGTGGAATGATGATGCGTGTATGGATGAAATTATGATAGCGGTATTGGCAGGAGCTTTTAAAAACCGGATAGAGATTAGTAATGAATTATTATCTGAAAAAAACGATTCTTTCACTACTACAGAAGAACTGCCGCAATATATTTATGGTTTTTAGGAGGTTAGGTGATGGAAGAATATTTAAAGTCATTGTATATAACAAATCCGCTTCTTAAAAAAAATACAAAGCGTTATATCTGGGGAAATGATAAAAATGCTTCAGAACTATTTGTACATTTGTGTGAGTTAGGTATTAAAGTAGACGGATTTATTTGCGATGAATATAAAGGTACAATTTTATGGAATAAGCCGGTAGCAGCTTATACGGATATAGAAGACTGTGATGATGTAACAATTTGCATTCCTGAAAAAGAATTGAATTATGAAATGCCTGTTGGAAGTTACAAAGTATGCAGGAGAACTGAGTGCCTGAACCCGGAATTTACCAGAAAACAGGCAGTGATATATGGCGCTGGTATGATTGGAAGGCATGTTTTAGATTTTTTGCGTAATGAGAATATTGATGTGCTTTGTTTTGTAGATTCTGATAAGAAAATTGTTGGGAAAGAAATTGACGGTACATTAGTGGAAGATATATCTTATCTTGAGAATTTGCCGGATACTGCATATCTTGTTGAGGCTGGAAAATATTACAAGGAAATCGATGCGGCAGTAACACGGTATATTGGTTTAAATAAGCGTTTCTTCTGGGAGAAAGTGAATAGAAACTGCAAAGAAATTATGATAGACAAAATGAGGGGAATTGGTTTAAAAGAATTAGTTTATCTGGAACAATTAGGGAAAGATAGAAAATTTTATCTGTATGGTGACCATGATTTATCGCATAAATATAAAGTTGTTTTAGAATTATTGGGCTTTCAGGTTGATGAGGTAAAAGATAAAATTGATAATGAATTAGATAAGTGTGTGGCAGATTTACTTTATGAAGAAAATTATTTGATTCTATTGGGGGGGGCAGGACGAAGGAACTGGCATCTAAAATGAAATGTTTAGGATTTCAGGAAGTAAAAGATTATATGTGGATAGAAGCGCCGTTCCTTTTTTATAATTTATCAAGGCAACAAATGGTGGATTTAAATCTGGGTTATGTATATTTAATGGATGGAAGTAAATATCCGGGAGTCAAAATTTTAGGCAGAAATGGTGACGACGATTATAAGATAGCGGTTTTGGGAGGCAGTACTACAGACGCTGAATATAGCCCGGTACCATCATGGGTAGATTTTTTGTATAAAAAATGTGAGGGACATAATGTAACTATTTATAATGGCGGAGCTGACGGATATTCATCAACAATGGAATTGATAAAACTGTTGAGAGATATTTTGCTTTTAAAACCTGATATGGTCATTGTATATGATGGCGTAAACGACCCGGCAAGTAATGATGGTTATTCATATGATATTGAATATTTGAGAAAAATACTTTCATTTGCATTGACAAAACAGTCAAAGAAAGGAGTTCCTTGTAATGACATTGAAATGTGGGGACAATCATGGAATCGAGAGGCAGTGCAAAATGTATGCCAAATAAATGTAGGATGTTTGGACGAAAGAGAATCTTTTGATACATGGCTGAGTAATATAGAAATAATGCATGCAATAGCACAAAATAGGGGAATTAAGTTTTTTAGTTTTTTACAGCCTATGTTATTAAGTAAAAAAGAAGAGTTTTTAACTCTGAAAGAAAAATCTTGGATTCATGCAGCTTCCATTTATATGCGTGAAGAGGTGTTTAAGGCGAAAAGAGAATGCAGAAGGCTAATGGAGGAACGTCATATTGCAGATACGCATGAATACATGTATGATTTATCATATATTTTTGATGATGTGGATGTTTATTTTGATGAATGCCATGTCTATGAGGAAGGTAATCACATTATTGCGGATAAAATTTGGGAAATAATAGAAAATCATGTCAAATCATGACTGGGAGAGGAAGAACAATGTTAGATATGGAAGAAATAGCTAAAGATATTCGTAAGAAAATATATCAGATTGCCCACCATGCAGGAGGCGGGCACATGGGAGCTTCTTTTTCAATGGCGGATATTATCAGTGTATTGTATTTTGATGATGTATTAAAATACGATGCTGCAAATCCTATGTGGGAAGAACGGGATAAATTTATTTTAAGCAAAGGACATGCCAGCTATGCTTTGTATGCGGCATTGGCAAAGGCAGGCTATTTTTCTGAGGAAGAATTGCGGCATGTAGGGCAGGTGGGTTCTAAATTTGGCGGACATCCTAAATTATATGATATACCTGGAGTTGAAGCTTCGACCGGAGCATTAGGGCATGGTCTGTCATTTGCGATTGGGATTGCATATGCAAATAAAGAGGATTGTAAGAATAGTCATGTTTATGTAGTGCTTGGAGATGGAGAGTGTCAGGAAGGTTCTGTCTGGGAAGGTGCATTATCAGCGCCAACATTAGAACTGGATAATCTGACAGCTATTGTGGATTACAATAAGCTGCAGGCAATGGATGATTTGGAAAATATTGTACATATGAATCCGTTTGCAGAAAAATGGAAAGCTTTTGGGTGGAATGTAGTAGAAATTGATGGACATAATTATTCCGAAATAAAAGAGGCTTTACTGACTCGGAAAGAGAATGTGCCAACAGTAGTAATTGCTAATACCGTAAAGGGAAAGGGCGTTTCGTTCATGGAAAATGTGCCTATTTGGCATTTCCGTATGCCGAATGAACAAGAATTACCCGTTTTAATGAGAGAGCTTGGGTTAACGGAAGAAGATTTGAAATAGGAAATATAATAGTAAAGGGTAAAATTTGCAAAACGATAGGTAGGGAGATTTATTATGTATGTATTAGGTATATCTGCATTATATCATGATGCGGCTGCATCATTAATTAAAGATGGAGAAATTATTGCGGCAGCCCAAGAAGAAAGATTTACAAGGATAAAACATGATCCTTCGATTCCGGTACATGCTATTGATTATTGTTTGAAAGAAGGAAATATAGAGCCGGAAGATTTACAAGCAGTAGTATATTATGATAATCCTCTTTTGACAATGGGAAGATTTGTGCAAAACTTACGTTATGCAGGTTCCGATAGTAAAGATTTGTTGCATTTTTCAGTAGAATCGCTTGTCAGCAAAAAAATGTGGATTCACCATATGCTGGTTGATAATATGGGGCGGTTAGGCATCGAAAATAAATTATATGTAACGGAGCATCATATTTCCCATGCAGCGTCAGCTTTCTTTCCGTCACCGTATCAAAAAGCTGCAATTATCACTGTTGATGGTGTAGGGGAGTATGCAACTACGACCATTGGTTATGGAGAGGATAATCATATTAAAATTTTACAGGAGATTAACTATCCACATTCATTAGGGTTATTGTATAGCGCTTTTACTTATTTTTGTGGCTTTAAAGTCAATTCCGGAGATTATAAATTGATGGGTCTGGCACCTTATGGAAAACCGGCATATTATCAATTGATTAAGGAAAAGTTAATTGATATTAAACCGGATGGTTCATATCGATTAAATTTGGAATATTTTGATTATCAATATGGCAGAGCCATGACAAACGAAAAATTTGCAGAACTTTTTGGTGGTGACAGAAGACAACCTGAATCCGTTATTACAAAAAGAGAAATGGATATGGCGGCTTCCGTGCAAAAGGTTATTGAGGAAATCCTTATTTTAATGGCTCGGCATGCGAAAGAACTGACAGGTGGGAATGTAGAGAATTTAGTTCTTGCTGGCGGTGTGGCATTGAATTGCGTTGCCAATGGAATATTATATCGGCAGAAAATATTCAAAAATATTTGGGTACAGCCTGCAGCGGGAGATGCAGGTGGAGCGTTAGGAGCAGCGATGTTTTATTATTACCAGTATTGCAATCGTGAAAGAATTGCTGATGGTATACATGATAAGCAGAAAGCATCATATCTCGGGCCATCATATGCAGATGAATTTATTGAGAAATATTTAACTGATAAAGGATATCCATATCATAGGTATGAAAATAGTCAGAGGGGGGGGCTGTTCCCGAAGATAGCAGAGCTGCTTGATGCACAGAAGATTATCGGATTATTTGAAGGAAGAATGGAATATGGCCCCAGAGCATTAGGAAATCGGAGCATTATTGGGGATTCGCGTTCTCCCCAAATGCAGTCCAGATTAAATTTAAAGATAAAATACAGAGAGTCTTTCAGACCTTTTGCACCGTCTGTTTTGGAAGAAAGTCTTCAGAATTATTTTGAGCTGGATTGTAGAAGTCCATATATGTTGTTTTGTGCAGATGTGCGCAAAGATAGGAGAATGGAATTTTGTCTGGATGAAGAAATAGACTTATCGCAGGGAAACTTGCTTCCTATTGTAAACATGGCTCGTTCTGATATTCCTGCAGTAACGCATGTTGATTATTCTGCACGGATTCAGACAGTAAATGAGGAAGATAATCCAATATATTACGGCATCATCAAAGCATTCCGGCAATTGACAGGATGTGATGTTATTATCAATACTTCTTTTAATGTCAGAGGAGAGCCAATAGTCTGTACACCGGAAGATGCCTATTTATGTTTTATGCGAACAGAAATGGATGTGCTGGTTTTGGGGAACTGTATTTTGTATAAAGAAGAGCAGCCACAGATGACAGATAATGATGATTGGAGAATGCGATATGAACTTGATTAGCGAAAAGGTTATAGAAGAATTGACTATTTGGGCAGAAAAGAATGAGGATAAAAATATTTTTTCTCGCATTTCGGCCGATGAGGATTCTTATTATATTAAGAGAGAGTTGGATGATACATATATAATGAAATATTCCATGGGAACTTTGTCGGAATTAAAGCAGATGTTGGAAAAGTATAGCGGATTATCGGATAACCCAGAGATGCTAAAAATGCTGACAGTTGAAGTATGTCAAGATAGGTATCAAAGTCCACTGAGAGTTAATAGGGAAGATAAAAGAAAAAAGACACATAAAAATGAAAAAACATTACCGGAATATGTATATGTATTTTAGCTTTGTTATATGTAGGAGGCGTTAAATGATTTGTGCATTATATACTGTGATGAGAAAATATAGAGATAAAAAAATATATATATGGGATGCTAACAGAGATTCAATGGGGGTATTTACCAATGCAGCTTTCTGTAGAGTTGATATAAAGGGATTTGTTGTCCCGCAGAAAGAATATGCAGGTCAAATGTATATGAATCGTCCGCTTGTAACAATAGAGCAAGTTGTTCAGGAGGAAGATAGTATAATCCTTGTTTTTGATGAAGTGCAAAAAGAAAAAATAAGTATGCTGCCAGAGGAGAGAGTGGTATATTGGTCAGATGCACTGGAATTTGATAGAGAATTAAAGGATAAGAAGATTATTGTTTATGGCATTGGACATGGAGTGAATCAATTATGTGAGGTTTTAGCGGAGGAGGGATTACAGCCGGAGTTATATTGTGTAACGAAAAAGGAGGAGGGTATCGAACAATACAAAGGAAAAAAAGTGATAGAAGCTGCGGAATTGAAACAGTATGAGGATTATGCTGTTATGATTTCCGTACTAAAGAATGAGTATAGAAGCGAAATTTTAAAAACATTATCGCATTTTCGTAATTCAGTTTATATAGAGCTGGAACATATCATAGGCAGGCTCGATATGTTGAATTTAATACAAAGTATTGATTTAGCAATAAGGAAGGATAGAAAAATATTTTTTTATAGTCAAAGAAATGCTGTTGCAGAGTGGATGGAAGAAGCATTGGCAATTTATGGTGTTGAGATTAGCGGATATGTATATGATGTGGGAAACAGTGAGCAAGGAATACAATGCATATATGAGCTGGCTTTTCAAGGTATACAGGATAAGCTGATTATTATAAATGAGGATTTACCGGAGCGGTTAATTAGAGCCAGAGAAAATATAGAACTTGCAGGTTTTTCTTTAGAGAAGAAAACTTATGCGGGACTTCAGTGGTATACGCACGAAAAACAGTTTATGTTGTTTGAATGGAAATCCCATCACGACCCGTTGGTAGGACATAGTATTATATATCCGCAAGGAAAACCAGGGTGGAAAGTATATGGAAAAGAAGAGGAGAATAGGATAAGAATATTGGTTTTAGGGGGATCAACATCTTCAGAAATATATCATCCGGAGAATTGGATTAGTAAATTGTATTATAAATTGAATCAACAAAATATTAAAACAACCATTTATAACGGAGCACATTCCGGAGATGATATTGTTGATGAAATGCTGCGTTTATTAAGGGATGCGAATGTATTGAAGCCACAGATTGTGATTAATATGAGTGGTGTAAATAATACAGACTATAAACAAAGTGCAAATGATTTTAATGAGATAAGATTTATTAACTGGATTCAACATTTGGCACCAGATGAGGAATATTGTGGTGGAGTGCCTAGTAATGAGACACTCTATTCTTTCTGGAATAGAAATATACGATTATTGAAATTAATATCTGAATTTTATGGCGCTGAATATTATGGCTTTTTGCAGCCGATGAATATTACAATGAAGAATAAGAATGTGTGGGAAAAAAGTTTGTATGAAAGAGAAGTACATAGGGATGCGGATAAAGATTTTGCAGAATATGTAAATGATGAAAGTGACTATATTAATTTAGTGCATTTATTTGAACAACGGGATGAGATGTTTTTAGATGTATGCCATTATACCGATAAAGGGCATGAGGCTATTGCCAATGTAGTATATGATACAATTATGCCGGCAATACAAATTATGGAAGAAAGAAAGGCAAAGAATTAATATGAGAACAGCTTATTTGGATACATTGTATGAGTTAGCCAGTAAAGATAAAAGGGTATATGCTTTAATATCAGATAATGGTGCAATTGTATACGATAAATATCGAAAAGATTTGTCAGCACAATATTTGAACTTGGGTATTTCG
>CAZKOR010000003.1:0-56132 GCA_964554405.1 uncultured Bacteroides sp.
TCCTTACCTTAGATTTCTATGGCGGAGAATGACACCTGTGTCATTCTCCTATACGAAGCTATAGTAATTCTTAGACAGTGTATTTTACTGTCTTAGAATTACTCTTCGTATTTTTCTACGATTGTAGCACAACCCATACCGCCGCCGATACACAGTGTAGCAAGACCTTTCTTAGCGCCCTTTGCTTCCATCTCATGAAGCAGTGTTACAAGGATACGGCATCCGGAAGCTCCTACAGGGTGTCCGAGTGCAATTGCACCGCCGTTCGGGTTAAGCTGCTTATCTACATCGATACCAAGTTCTTTTCCTACTGCTACGGACTGAGCGGCAAATGCCTCGTTAGCCTCGATGATATCGAAGTCCTCAATCTTATAGCCTGCTTTCTCCATAACTTTCTTTGTAGCCGGAACAGGACCGATACCCATAACCTCAGGTCTGCATCCTGCCAAAGCGCCTGCTACGAAAGTTGCCATCGGCTTAACGCCTAATTCTTTTGCTTTCTCTTCGCTCATAACTACGATTGCCGCTGCACCGTCGTTGATACCGGAAGCGTTACCTGCTGTAACAAATCCGTCAGGATTAATCGGACGAAGTTTCTGAAGGCCTTCGATTGTGGAGCCCGGTCTCGGTCCCTCATCAACCTTGAACTCAACCATCTCTTTTTTCTTCTTCACCATAACGGGTACGATTTCTTTATCAAAAGCGCCGCTCTTCTGCGCTGCCTCAGCCTTTGCCTGACTCTTTAATGCGAACTCATCGAGTTCTTCACGGGTAAGTCCCCACTCTCTGCAGATGTTGTCAGCAGTCATAATCATATGATAATTATTGAAAGCATCCCACAATGCATCGTTTACCATGGTATCTACCAAAGTACCGTTATTCATTCTATAACCGTAACGTCCCTGCATCATAGCGTAAGGAGCCATAGACATGTTCTCCATACCGCCTGCAACAACGATGTCAGCGTCACCGGCCTGAATCATCTGTGCAGCCATGTTGACACAGTTAAGACCGGAACCGCACACTACGTTGATTGTAACTGCCGGAACTTCATTGGGAAGTCCTGCCTTGATGGATGCCTGACGAGCCACGTTCTGACCCTGTCCTGCCTGAATAACGCATCCCATGTAAACATGATCAACCTTTTCAGGCGCTACTCCTGCTCTGTTCAACGCTTCTTTAATTACAATCGCTCCAAGTTCTGCTGCCGGAGTTGTGCTTAACCCTCCGCCCATTGTGCCGATTGCTGTACGACATGCGCCAGCCAAAACTACTTTTTTTGCCATATCCGTTTCCTCCATTTTTGCTATAAAATTCCTTTTTTTCAGGGTCCGCAATGATTGTTATTTTTTTATCATTGTCCGCTTCATTTATTGTATCATAGGGGTTTGGTTTTTGCAATGATTTTCCATACGCTTAATAAATTCCCCCGATACCTAAATCGCCATCCAGCGTATTCATATTATAAAGCAGAAGCACATCCGTGATCCGGCTGTTTTCATTGATAAAAGCGCTGGGTCCTCCTTTATAATATCTTGTATCAAATACATAGATTTTCCTGTAATGATTGATTAGAAAAGGTACCATGCAGTTTGCATAGCTGTCCTTAATAAGCACCAGTTCATCCTCCGAAGATACCGCTTCATTCGTAATCTCTATAAAGGGATGGATATTGTTTAAGAACAGGGAATACTTGTCCTTCTTCTCCAGATACTCATAATTATACAGGGAGTCCGATGTTTCCCCCGTATCCTCATAAAGTACCGTAAGTTTACTGTCAGGATTTTCAAAAACCGTTATCGTATCGCTTTCCATCTGTCCGTCATTCAGTTTGGAGTAAACTGTTCCCCGAAAATCAGAGGAAACTTCCGTAATCTTAAATCCGTCAAGAGGTACGGGAGCCAGTCCTTTCGCTTCGCAGTATGCCGTGTAGGCGGCATAGGCGCCAAAAGACGTCCAGTGATGATCCGTCCTGTAATACAGTTCGAAGTCCTCTTTTACCTCCATCAGCGCATCATAACAGTCAATTTCCTGAATCTTTGAAGATGCCAGACGGTCTAAGATTTCCTGTCTGACTTCCATTTGACTCCCCTTCCGGCTCTCTGTTGGCGCAAGCGCAGGAAGCTTATCCTCATATACCGTAACCGCAGTAGGCACTAACATCAGGGAAACATTGGCATATTCCACACTCTCTGAGAATTTTGCAAACTGCCCGATGATTTTTTCCGTATTCTCCGGTGTTTCGTATTCTTCAATAAGGTAATCGTCCCGACCGATATATACTCCATTTATTTCCCTTTTGCCAAGAGCAATCTCCGTTTCCGCCTTCAGCTCCATGAAAACATCACGCAGCGGGAAATGATCCGTCACATAATTCTGCAGTTTTTCCGTATATTTTCCTTCTTTCAAATCTGCAATGGAAAATTCCGGAAATTTCTGTAAATACCTGTTTTCCCCCTCGGAAAAGGTCTGCTTCTTACTAATCAGGAAAGCAAGAAAGAATGCCAGTATCAGGGTTGTTATAATAACAACGGTTATTGATTGTATCTTCATTTCAAAAGACATATTCTTCTTTTTCATACTATTCATAATATTATTCATAGTCCAATCTCCTAAAAACGGAAGTACAAAAATGGATTGTATGCATCATTCACAAGATAAGCTGTCGTCAGGAAAAACAACAGCACATACCCGACAGCCCCGGCAAGGGAAAGAACCGCCTTCCCCCTCTGGGACATCTGCTCCGTCTTTTGCTGCAGATAAGGATACAGCGGAAAAGACAAAACAATTGCTGTAAGCAGAATCGGTGCATAATTTCTAAGATACCAGAAAAATTCCATTCCCATCAGCCTGTTGCCGCCTGCCCCAAACAAACTAGTTATGTAAACTCCAAGTTGTTTCATATCATCGAATACAAAAATAACGAATCCGAATACCACTATCACAATTGTATAGATATGTCGTAAAAATAACGGTAGTTTTGTTAATTTATCTTTTAACAGATATTTTTCCAATGCCAGCAACAGACAATAATATAAGCCCCACAATACGAAATTCCACGAAGCGCCATGCCATAACCCGGTCAGAAACCATACTACGAACATATTCCTAAGATGCTTCGCTGTGCTGACGCGGTTTCCTCCCAAAGGGATATATACATAATCCCGGAACCATGTAGAGAGAGAAATATGCCATTTGCGCCAGAAATCCGTAACAGATACCGCCGACAAAGGATAGCGGAAATTCTCAGGATAGTGGAATCCCAGCATTTGCCCCATGCCGATTGCCATATCACTGTAAGCGCTGAAGTCAAAATAAAGCTGTAGTGTAAAACATACGGCTCCAAGCCACGCCGAGACTACCGATATATTTCCCGCAGCGCGTATCGTCTCCCAAAGTTCACCGATATTATTTGCAATCAATACCTTTTTGAATAATCCCTGCATAAACCGAAGCATGCCATGCACGAAATCATCCCAGCTTATGCTTCTTTCGCCAAGTTCTTTCTGCACAGCGGAAAAACGGACAATCGGTCCGGCAATCAGTTGGGGAAACATGGAAACGTAGGTCAGATAGGTCAGATAATTTTTCTCAACCTTTACCCTGCGCTTATACAAATCGATACTGTAACTCATGGTCTGAAAAGTAAAGAAGCTGATTCCCACAGGCAGCCCTAAGTTAAGCGGCTTTATAGACAGACGCAAGCAAACGTTCAGCGTCCGGGTCACAAAATCAGCATATTTGAAAAATCCCAACATGGACAGATTAATCACAATAGAACAGCATAAAAAAATCCGCCTGCGTCTGTCGGATTCTCCGAACCGCTCCATCAGGCGTCCGTTCGTATAGTCAACCGCCGATGCAATTAACATCAGAATAATATAGACCGGTTCACCCCATGCATAAAAAATCAGGCTGAAAATAAGCAATACATGGTTTTTGCATTTCATAGGCGCCAGATAATACAGTATCAGGCAAACCGGAAGAAAAAAGAACAAAAAGGGAATACTGCTGAAAACCATGATTCCCTCCCGTTATTTCAAAGCCGACTGAATCACGGATTCTATATCACCCGCATTTTCCGCTATGACAAGATAAACATAAAGCCCTTCTGTTTTCACGGAGCTGTTCGCTACGATTTCATACTGCTCCGGAATATAATCCTGCATCTCTGCCGCTTTCTGATTGATGACCGTATTCAGGGAACCAACAATCCGCTCTGCGGCATCACTACTTTTTACTTTCATAATGATGACGGCAGACGCCAGTGTGGCATCCTCCGCTTCTGCAAAGACATATTCTTCCAAATCCACCGGGTCGATACCATAATAATTGGAGATAAAGTCATCATCCCCCTCTATCATGGAAGGCAGTTCCACAGCCGCCCCAACAGCTTCATAGACGGACTGCACGCTTACATCCGCTGCGCCGGCTTCCTCTTGTGTGGATTCCGTCACTCTTTCGGAAACCGTCTCCCCGCTTTTTTCTCCGCATCCTCCTAACAATGCAGCGGCAGTCATTAAAATAACAAGCGCTTTTCTATTTCTTTTCATTCGTCTCAATCCTTCTTATTATGTATTAAGATTCTCCGCTATCCAAGGAAATCTCAATCTCCGCAGGTGTCTCACCACCCAGCACTTTCTCCACATACTGGCGCAGCGCCTGCGTCCATATCTCATATGCCGCCGGAGTCTGATGCAGAAAACCGTCACTACAGTACTCCTCTTTCAGATTTCCTTCCTCGTCAGCCAAAAGGGGCGCTATGTTCACAAATCCCCAGCCGTTCTCCGCAGCCATTTTCTGAAGCTGCTCATTGTATATCCGTATTTCGTCATTGTTAAGTTTTCCGACTCCCTGGTCTTTTAATGTATAGGTCATGCTGATGATATTGATACTGACCTCCGGGGATAGTTCCAATATATTGCTGATCAGCTGCTGATAACACTCGCATGTCTTATCATCAATATTCAAATCATTCAGTCCCAAGCATATAAATACATTCTTTGCTCCTACCAGCGAAACCGATTCCCATACCGGACGCTGTTCGCCCTGATAAAGCGGATGGACGCTTTTGCTGCTCACTTCCCAAAAAGCATTATGTGCGGAAAAGTTTCCCGCCACAAGGAATTTAATGGGTTTTAACGCTTCCTCTTCGCTCTTGGTACAGTAATTACGATATCCCAGTACAATGGAATCCCCGATAAGCACACTGTCCGCCAGATATGCGTCAATCTCTGCTTCCTCCACTACGTATCCTTCTGTCTCTTCCTGCAAATCTGCATCTGTTTCCTGTTCTGTCCCTTCCTGCAAATCCACATCCTGTTCTGTTTCCCCCGTATCATCAACTGCTTCTTCTATCATATCCGCCGCTTCTTCATTCGGTACATTCTCCTCAGTATCTATAGTAACAACGGCAGTCTCATTTTCTTCCTCATAAACGGCAGTATCCGCCATTTTCTCCGTATCAGTCCCCACAGACTGATACCCCATTATAATCAATGCCCCTGCTCCGGTAAGAACCGCGCACAAACTACTAACAATCGCTATGTAAGCACCTTTCTTCACAATTTTCCCTTCCAATCCAACTAGCGCTGTATCGCTCACAGCAAAAACAAATTCCTCCGATGTTTCGTAGTAATTTGACAAAACTCGCTTCTATCATTATATGCAATTTATCCTGCCATGACAATATCTCAAATTTTATTTTCGGAATTTTTTTGATACCAAAAATCGCTGCATCCCTATTAACGTAGGAAATGCAGCGATTTTGCTTTTTTTATGCTCAAATCGTCGCTGCCGGGCGACGATTTTTTATATTTCAAATCTGTCCATTAACTGTACCATTGTTTCCACTTGTACTTTCTGTTCCTCACTAACAGCGGCTGTTTCCTCCGATGTTGCAGAATTATTATCGACAGCGGAAGAAACCTGCGTTACATTTTCATTCAATTCCTGCATACGCGCCGTGTCTTTCTTCAGTATCTGCTCTATCTGTCCCATCTTTTCCGTAGCCGCTTTTGTATCGGTCATTACTTCGTTCATGTTGGCTTCTGTTTCCTCTGCAATGGAAATACTCTTTTCCATTACTGAAACAGTCGTTTCAATCAGCTCTGTTGTCCTGCCGGCTGCACTCGCTGACTCATTCGCCAGATTTTTCACCTGCTCCGCCACGACTGCAAAACCCCTTCCAGCTTCACCTGCTCTTGCCGCTTCAATCGCCGCATTCAGCGCCAAAAGATTCGTCTGGGATGCAATATCCTCTATTGCTCCTATAATCGTACCAATCTGCTCCGAGCATCTGCCGATTTCCTGAATCGAAGTTTTCAATTCCTGCATCTTCTCATTGCCTCTTTCCAGTGTCAGACTCGCTTCTGATGCAATTCTTGCAGATTCTTCCGCCTCACGTGCGTTTTCTTCCATACTCTTCGTCATGGCATCAAATGAAGTCATCAGTTCCGCTACCTGACCGGCCTGTAATGTACAATTTTCCGCCAAATCCTGCGCTGCATACGCCAACTGCTCCGAACCGCTGTCAATCTGCCCTGAAACTGTGCGGATGGTCTTAATCATTTCCCGCATCTTTTCCCCAATCTGCACAAAGGATTCTTTGATTGTTACAAATTCACCCACATATTCCTGCTCAATCTTAATCTGATAATTTCCGTTCCCCATCTTTTCAAGTGTCTGGGTAATTTCTTCTATCATACCAAGCAGATTTTTCTTCATAAAAGCAATTGAGGTAACCATCTTACCAACTTCGCTCTCATCTTCTTCCATGTCAAGTTCCACATGAAATTCGCCGCCCGCAAGTACAGCCATCTGGTCTGATACTTTCAGGATTGGCTCTAACAGCTCTTTCTCTGAGAATTTTATCGTCTTAACAAACTCTTTCACAACATACAGGAATGATAATGCAAACAAAATCAGGAAAATGTATTGCAAAGTCTTTACCCCTGCCTGTCTGCTGTCTTTCCTGTTTAAGATGGCAAGGATTGTTTCATCCGTCTGCTTACTGATTTTATCAACCGAATCCCCATACTCTTTACTAAACACACATGCCTGTGCAGCCTCCAAATCGCCTGCCTGCACATGCGCAATCGCTTCTTCTTCCAGCGGAACAAGTTCGTCAGACATTGTGGCAATCTGGTTTAAACTTGTCCATTCGTCATTCTTGAGGTCACATTTCTCCAAGGTTTCAATTGCCTGTTCCCTGTTTTTGTCCTCATTCAATTCTTTCATGTAGTTGTTGTAATACGTCTGATCCCCTGTGACAGCATAAGACTGTATATTATAAGTCAATGTCTTGGACGCAATCCGGTAGCGATTCAACGCCACAGTTGTGTTAAGCTGCGCACTATGTATACTTGATGTTGCAATGTTAAAAAGGATGAAACCAAGCAGCAACACAACTCCCAATGCTACTGACAACAATGCCTGATGAACCAGTTTTTTCAACTGCGCCGCCTGACTCTTTTTTTCTGATACTTCGTTCTTCTTTTCCCCCATAATCCCTCTCCTAACTAAAAATATAACTGTACAAAAAATTAACGTTACAAAAAGTATATCTGAATCAATGTCCGTTTTCAATATCTTATTTTCTTTTTGCCCGATATTTTCAATTTCCCCCTAACGTGCTTTCCGGGCATCCTCCGCCACCGGGTCTTTTATTTTGTAAATACGGCGCCATTCCTTTGTTTCTTCGTCTTTTACCGTCTCACTGCGGTTACGGTACAAAAACTTTGTCAGCTCATAGCAGTCTATCCAAATCTCATTATCGCTGTCCTTTTGAGATTCATCAAAAATAAGCTGTAATCCCCAGTGGAGATGAACAACTTCAATATTATTCACATTTTCTGTTTTGCTGTAGCCCGTATGCCCCATATAACCGATAACGTCACCCGCAGTTACGATATCGCCCTCTTTTAATTCTTTATTATATGGAAAATTCTGGCGCAGGTGGGCGTAATAGTAATACCGCTTTCCGTCAAAACTGCGGATACCGATACGCCAGCCGCCATACTGATTCCAGCCAAGCGCCTCCACATAACCCGACTCAATAGCGATGATGGGCGTACCGATTTATATATAATATGGAATTATAATTGTTTGATTTGCAAGGGAAATGTTAAAAAAGCTGATAGCGTTACTCTTATTCAGAAAAAGCACGCAATAGGATGGCAGAAGTAAAAAGAACAGGCGGCAGGATAACTACCGCCTTTCTTTTACTGCAAAACCGCCTAAGTTATTGTCAAATACTTAATACTCACAAACCCCGTGTACTGCTTTCCGTCTACAACCGCATCGACATACAGCCATTTCACGCCAGATAATGTATTGTAATATCCGTAACACTGGCACTTCGTTCCGGCGGGCAAAATGATAATGGAATCATACTTATCTTTTCCTGCGCCATACCTCAGATTTACGTTTTCAGTCGTTTTGTATGTACCATAAAGTTTGCTGTCCTTTGATTTTGCCGCCTGCATCTTTTTAATAAGTGCATTCCCGTTATTGCCAGATGCTGTGTTTGTGTTGCTTGCAGAAGAACCGGTTCTTGGATTTCCGCTGGTAACAATAACGGTATGTCCTTTTGTCTTTGTTACCAGAACATCTCCATTATATAATGTAGTGGAATATGTTACGGCAACCCTCTTTTCAAACTTACCTGTATTTTCAAGACAGGCAGCCTCATTTGATGTGTTGAAGTTTCCGGGGTCAAATCCAGCTTCAATGCAGGACGCTCTCACAAGAGAACTGCAATCCGCCTCGGTTTTCTCTTTAATTGCCGCCATACTTCCATATTTCTTTAACATGGTCATTACAGTCGTTCTATGCCCTTGGCAATACCCGATGTTATTATTGTCACAAGCGGCTTGCATTGAGCCCGCTATTGCATTTGCGTCTGATACCTCTTTCGGTCTGAGCAGATACCACCCTTTGCTGTGCATATAATACGCTTGTGTAGACACCTCTGATCCGCTCTGGTCCCCGGCTGCTCCACCGCTGAGCTTTCCATTCTCATCTATTCTCGCGCTCCCTACTTTAATCATACTTTTCACCTCGCTTTCTTTGCAGAACAATTCTTTTTCTTCCTGCCTACGCCGTACCAGTCCATTAATGACTTTTCCTTTAGACCGGGTATACGGTTCGTCTGTAATATGCTCTGCGATTTCTTCTACTGTTCTAGCACTTACAAGTTTTTTCAGAGTTCCAGGGCCGCAGTTATAACAGAACGACACAAGGGCATCGAACCGATTCTGATTCAGTGTGAGGTTTTTTGTATAAGTATTGGTATACTTCACAAACTGCTGTAAATCAGATAAAAGCAGGGCATCCGCTTCATCCTGTGAAATGGTCTGCCCTGCTTTTACTTCCGCTCCGTAATGCCCCCAGCCGATTGTATAATATTCCTCGGTACTCAATGCCTTGTATGCAGTCAGCTTACAGCTTTCAAAAGATTTTATCAGGGCAATGCCCTGTTCACTTATTTTCATTGCCATAGCCGCCTCCCGGATTTATTTCTTTAAATCCTTAAAATGCTTAATCAGCTTATCGAATCCGAACATTGCGGCATAGGAAACCATAAATCCTATAACAATAAACGCAATGAGCAAATACCATGTAATCTGCATCTGCTTAATCTGCCAGTATGCCAGAAAGACCGCAACCGTAAGAGCGATTGACAGAACAACCACAAAAGCGTTGAGGTATGCAGTCTGCGTAAAGTTAATGATTTTCTTCGCTACCTCTGTGATGATGTTCACCAGCACCACCAGTACGGCGATAATGATAAAAAGTGTTGCAAATAATTCCTGATAATTCATTGTGTTTTCCTCCTATCCTGCGGCATTTCCACCTGATTCATCTTCCATATCCTTACACACTTTATTCCAAGCCTCGACAACCTGCCTCATCTGGATAGGTGTACTGAATGAAAGTTTATTCTTTTCAAAAATATTCATAATACAATTTGTACCCATATATAGACATAATGGGGCAACTATTTCTGTAATAAGTGTCGTTGATACATCTACCACAGCATCCTTTTCAAACCATGCCAAAACGTATGACATTGTAACCATCACAAGTCCATGTGCAAGAACTATCGCGGTAGTTGCTTTGACGTAGGTATCAATCTTAACTTTTTTCCCGGATTTTTTTTGTTTTTCTTCAGACTGTTCTTTCATATTTTTCTTTTTCTGGCGCCTTACTCTGTACCAGTTAGATGTAAAGAACATGATAAACAATAAAATAACGGCTGAAATGAATCCAACCGCAAAAATAAGTAAATACATTTTTCTTTACCTCGCTATATATCCCGGCAATTATCGTAAATCTCATGTAATGCCTGATATGACTTTAACGCCCCTCCAACAATAAAAACTGTTACGACAACTGTGATGAACAGCAAACAATGCTTTAAGGCACTCATATATATACCGCCACCTCCTTACATATAACTTAAAATCAATCCTCTAGTATAATTACATTCCTATATGGGCAAAAATGTACCCGATGATAATACTAATAATGGCCGTTATGATATGACCTGTCACTTTCCTCCACATTTCGCCGTCTCTGCTTTCAAGTGTTTCAAGCCGTTTTCCCTGCTTTTCCAGTTCTTTTAGCATACTATCCATGTTGACCGCCAGTTTTTCTACGGAAGTAGCAAGTGAAGAAATCTGTGCAACGTTTTTTTCCAAAATATCAATCCTGTTATTTTGACGCTTGTCTTCATCTGCAAGGCGCTTATTTTCACTTTCCATGCGCAGCGCAAATTCATTATGTTCTTTTCTGGAAATATAATCTTCATCCATACTCGCACCTTCCTTTCTACGGACTGTACTTGGTAATATCCGCTTTTATCGGACTTCAAATTTTACTTCTTATTTAACCACTGTTCTGTTTTTTCTCTCCATAAAGACGGAACATCTTCAAGTTTCCATGCTTTCCCGGTTTTCAAATTAATTTCCCTATTTCTAATTTTGTTTCCATAGAATGCTCCCATTACTGCCCACTCCCTTCTGCAATATCCGATACTGCCTGCCCTAAATCTCCAATGGCATCATCTTGTGTCTGCTGCCCGGCTTCCAAAGCATCGACCCGTTCTGTAAGAACCTCTTCCGCTGTTTTGCTACGCAGACTAAATGTAACCTGCACAGTGCCGCCTTTATTCTCCGTTCCCGTAATATGGTCAAGCACCATATCTTGATACTTTCCTACAGTCAAATCATCCGGATTTTTGATGTTAACCAGTTTCAGATTATCCGGAGTAAATTGCTTCCACAGAGCACACGCCGCGCTTATGCTCTCTACATCGCACGTTAATGCAGATATTCCCTGTGAAGTTTCCAACGTAATTTCTGTGCCATCTGCAAGCACTAATTTGTCTTTTTTCATGTAAAAGACCTCCTTCTTTATAATTTTTTATATAAAATAAGACCCATCAGGGTCTTATTTTCGAATTTTATTATATAAATAGCAATTTATCAGAACTCGTTGTTGTAGATTTTGTCTCGCCATCTTCTGTTAATTTGACTGCTGATACCATGACAACAATAGAAAAAGTATGTCAAAAAAACGGTTATTTACCAATTGGCATTGTTGGTATGTATATTTCTGGGACACATTCCACATTTCTTAGTCTCGGACGTTTTAGATTAAGTGGTTCAACATTACATATTGGCATTAGAAACAATGCTTCGACAACAATAACTTCTAGCAACTATATTGTTACCGCATATATTTTATGGAAAAAGATTTAAATTATAAATTTACCTCGTATTCAATAATCAATCGCTAAATAATAACATGTTATCGTTTTATTTGCTGCCGAGCTCGCTGTAGAAGGGGTAGAAGCGTGATATGCATATCCATTGCCAAAGCAGCTTGTTATAAATAAATAATCACTTGTTGTTGATGTCAGTATAATATGCTTTGTTTTATTATTTTTAATTGAAGAACAATCAAACCATCCAACGTTAGTTGTTGTAAAAGTAATAAGCCCTGTTCTGAATGTAACTCCGGATAAATTGCTATTTATATCATCAATCTGCCCTTGTAAAACAGGTCCTTGCCGTGCATCTAATGCGAATCCAGATACCGTTGTAAGCAAATTATTTACAATTTTTGATGTATCAAGCTTTTTACCTACCGCCTCTTTCAAAGGTTTTACACCTTTCTTATAAAAATAGTTCAAAAGATTTGTGTTGATTATTCTCATAATTACTCACATCCTTTCTTATTCTTCCGGGAATATTTCAGCTATTATTTTGTCAATGTCTTCTGTCGTTGCCTCTTCTGGCTTTTTGAATGTTCCATCAGAACAAAGAAAACGGTCGGCTTCGCCTGCCGCAGGGGTCGGTACTAAACCCGCTTTACCTGCTGCATCTGTGCTTGCACCACTCATTACTTCATATGTCGTATCTGTAAATTTCGCATCTTCCGGTACGTCTGCATTAACTGTATGTTCATTTACCGTAGCTGCATTGCCTCCGTCTGCCGGAAGTGACTTCGGTATATCTTCTTTCTTTACAAAGATATCCGTTACCTTTTGTGCAAATTTGTTTGCGAAAATTTTTAAAATATCAGTTGTTACGTTTGCCATGTTTTTATTCCTCCTTAAATGCTTCTTCTACTATTGTTTCTACATCTACATCTTCAAACAGATTATCATTCTCTTCCTGCTCAACATAATCACCGCTGATAATATCATCAATGTCAGAAGTTGTTGCAGTCTCAAAAATCCCGTCTGTATCTCCGATATCTACATATGTCTCATTTAAAATTCTGTCGATATCAGCCTGATTTGCCATATTGTACAAGTTCTTCATTAGACTTACCAGTTCAGCAAGCATTTCACCGTTTGTAGCATCTTCCAACACTTTCTTAATACTGTTAAACCAATCAAGAAAATCCTGCTCGGACATCGTCTCAAAAATTTCCATTGTATCGACAATATCTTTTAGCTGACTATCGCCAGAAGTTTCAAGTCCACTCAGATATGCTTGCATATCCTCAATGAATTTATCATATGAGCCATCAGATTTTTTCACAAATTCTATGTAGAAATCATTAAGTTGTGCATAAAAAGACGATGTATCAAGATCACTAAATGGAAAAGCCAGTCCACATACTTTCGAATTCAACCTCTGATCCGTGATATCTTTCTGCTTGATTGAGATCGCCCCTGCCTCTATATAGACATCAGCTAATACATAATCTTTACAATCTGCTGTCCTCCTGCATGCAGGGGGATTTGGCGAAAATCCCAGTTCTCCTTTCTGGAGTGTGTAATGTACATCCCTATCCTCTTTACTCCATGTGGCAGAAATACGGTCTATCCTGTTCATTACACCATCTGCCGGATCTAACTGAATGATGATATCAGATTCTACATCATACCGATAGCCATCAATAATCATAGCTCCCGGCATTAATCTGACCGTCATATCTCCATTTGCAATCACTTGCAGGTTTGTGGATTGTTTCATGAATACACCCGAAGAAATGAATGCCCTGAAATATCGTGCAAAATCATCTGCCAGATATGATCTGTCATAAGTTCCCTCAATCTCATCACTGTCGAATGGGAACGACTTTTCACTTAATTCTGCCATTGTCTCACTCCTTTGCTTTGATTAAATCTACTAAAGTAGGTGCATCGTCGCCAAATGTAACTATAATTGATTTCTCCTTCTTTGAGAGCCCCTTTCGGATTGCCTTCACTTGCGTATTAACGGTCACTCCCCATTTAGGATCTGTACATGTTACATAGTCGCCCAATGCATAATCCATTGCTTTATTTTGGTTGATTTTACTCTCAAATGCTTTGGCAATGTAATACACTGCCATTTTTTCTGCCCCTTTTTGCTGAAGCTGTTTAATCAGTTCTGCATTTGTGATGTCCTTGTCCGATATCCCGGCAGCGCTATAAAACATTTCATACCGGTCCAGACCGGAGGCTTCCCCTACTGTCACAAGAATCCTCATATCATCTTCTCCCGGTCCTCCTACCAGACATACATTCCGATAATTTGAACTGTCTCCGGAATACTCCTGTGTGTACACATTCCCGTATTTTCTTGAAAAAATACATGGTTTTTCTGTCCCCAGCGTCCTGTCCACACCTCTATATACTTCAAATAAGAATTTTTTTCTTTCATAATCTAGCCGCAATCTATAGCCAAGTTCGGAAGTCTTGGAAATGCCTGTCAGCGCATCCTGCAGGTTGTCATATGTAACCTGTTTCTCAATTATCTCCGCATCATATCCCTTAAAATCTCCCAGCTCTATCAGCGGCATCTTCCTGTTACTATCTGTCGGATTGATAACCTGTTCATCTACCATCTGCCTCATGAGTTGCTCAGGTGTTCCTTTCATAATCATCTTTTTCCAGATAATGCGCTGATTCAGATACCTATTCGCCATGTAACCCTGAACTATAATAGTCTCCTGCCCATATTTATCCAGCTTTAGAAATTTTCTTTTAATTATACCTACCTGATCTTCGTCTGTCTTATACAGCAGGTTTTCTTCGTCAAGAATCCTATTCATTTTCTCTGTAAATACAAATACCGCTTTAAATGTTCCTGGTTCATGGACTTTTTCTGTCCAAAGGATACTCTCATAGGTGGAAATTACCCCCAAAATATTAATATCTCTATCCATTACATATATTTCCATGCTTACACTCCTGAATATTTGTTGTGAAAATAGATTCTGACTTCCAGCATATCTTCACCCGCATCCGCTCCATATCGAAGCAGATTGTCTCCCGGCTCCAATTCCAAGAACTCATCTCCACCACCGGCCAAATCTATATGTCCCATATAATCTTCTGTTACTCCGTTCTTATTTCTTGTAATAGTTTTATCTTGTCCGGTCTCTACTGTAATTTTCTCTCCAGCCTCCATTTCACAGAGCAGACGTAGAAACTTTCTGGTGTTTATATCAAAAAGCTGCGGATTAGTAACTGCTCCATTGGCGATGAATACAATCCGCATCCCCGTCTTGATTTTTGATTTATTAAATACATCTACAATCAAAGCGCTGTTCTTTATTCCAAAACAAATCCCCTTATTTTTTGGAATAACAAGTGGAAAATGAAACGAACCTATTACATTTGCCATAGGAATTAGCGTTTCCAACTGGTCTTTCCAATATGGTTCTGTTGCAGTCAGACTAACACTATAATTTTGTACCGCCTTAACTTCGGTAAAGTCAAACTTTGGTGTCTTCTCTACTATGGCAGTAATAGTGCGATTGATACCGCCATAGTAATGAGTGATGGTTACTTCTTTTTTAGGTATAAATACATCAAAAAGCTTATCATGAATATATTGCATCTGATGAGTCGTGTCTGCCTTAACCTGTCCTATAATCTCCATGTCTCTGGGTAATACATAACTATTCAGGAGGCTGGCTCCGTCCTGATCAAAGCCCTGTGATGTCACATTCTGGATTTCCAGCCTGTCAAAACCTCTTGTCTCCTGCACTGTATACGGTGCATCTGTCAGTTCCACAGAAGTATTTCCATTGCTGACTATAATCTTCCTGTCTGTTACCATTCTGCTGCTGCCTCCTTCTGTGCATCCCTGAATTTCTTCGCCGCATCGATAGGGTCTTCCTGCAGCGCATAGATATTGATTTCCTGTGGGATATTGTAGTTTTTTATTACATTCGGTGTTGCTTCTGTTACCGGCGTCTTTTCTATAATCATATTCATATCCGGGAGAGAGTCAGCAATAATCTCATTAATGTTGACCATAGACTCTTTCCATCCGCTAATATACCCTTCTCCCGACATCTCACCCACATATTCAAACTGTTTGGATGGGCTGTTTATCTGCAATTTTGCCTTCGCCGCTTCTACCGCTTTCGTTGCCATATCTTCAACCGCTGTCACCACGGAGGAAGTTCCTGATTCAATCCCTTCCTTCATTCCTTCCGGAATCCGCTTGCCAATTTCCTGCCAGTCTGCTTTTGTGACACCTTGCTGACCCGTAGAAAGCATCTTGGAGCACAGTGTTTCAATGGTATCAAGCACATCCTGCTGACTGTCCTTGATGCCTGTTGCCATACCCGTATCCACACTTTCACCGATTGTCTCAAACTCTTTAGAAGATCCGCTTTCACTTGCGCCGAGAACCTTGTTTGTTTCATCGATTGACTCTTGTGCCATATCACCTGATGCCGTTGCTACTTCTTCAGCGCTGTCGGATATCCCGGTACTATAACTGCTCGCCGCCTGCTTTCCTGCCGTTTCATAAGATTTCGCCACCTTTGTTGCAGTTTCATCTGATAACGAGAGTGATTGAGTAAACAGCTCATTTGCTTTCTGCAGTTCTTCATCCGACATTTCTACAAAGGTCGATACATAACCAGCTCCTTCCGGTCCCAAATCCGCCAGATGCTTCAAAAGTCCCTGATCAATTCCCCTTTCTGCCAACTGTTCCAGGTTATCTGCCCATTGCGTAATACCATCTACCTGACTCTGCATATTGTTCAATAGGTCTTGTGTAGACAGTTCCGCTCCTCCATTGAATTGTGCGAAGAGGGAAATCTGATTTTGCACAGACTCCGCTACGGAATCATACATCTCCTGAAATGCCTGTGATGCTGTAGTAGCCATATCAGACATTGCATTTGCAGCTTCCTGAGCCTCCTCTCCCAGTGTTCCCTCTGCTGCCGCTGCGTCATATATCGGCTGATTCTCCGATATCACACCAATCCAATATTCATACTCTGATGTTAGTGCTGCGCTGTTGGCTTCTGTCTCCGTAGTGGCAGCATCTAACTCATCCATAGCACTTTTGACATCCATTACAGCCTGGTACTCCGCCATACCTGCTGTACTATAGAGTTCAGCCATGTCTCCGTAGGCTGCTTTGGAGTTTTCCATGACTGCATTATATTCGTCCTGCGCTTTTGTCAGTTCCTCTTGCAGTTCGGTTCTCTGCTGTGTAATGTCATACAGCTGTTTTTCATATTCTACCTGCTGCTGCGCTATCTTTTGTAACTCTTCCTGCGCTGCCTGCGCCTTATACAGCGCCATATAAGCATCTACGCATCCTTCTATCTCTGTCTGAGTTTTATTAAAAATATTTCTCTGTTCGTCATAAACCAGATTAAGATCCGGAACCAGCTCATTCAGCTCTGCCACAATCATTTTCATTCTGGTCTGCTCATCGGTAGTCAGGGATGTCTTAGACCGAAGCTCTCCCAGCTCTGCCACCAGTTTGGAAGCTGCGGTTGCCTGTGCCGTATATCCTTCGGATGTCTGTTTTCTCTCTTCCTTAGCCTTTTCATATTCATCATTGAGTGCCTGTGTCTCCTCAATGAGTTCTTTCGTTTTTTGCACCTGCTCACTGGTTTGAATCAGATTATCCTTATTTATGACTGTATAAGCAGCTACCGCTGCGGTCAAACCTGCAATGGCTGCCAGCAGTATCCCTGCCGGATTTGCACCCATAGCTGCATTCAGCAGCCACTGCGAGACTGTAGCCGTCTCATTAGCCGTCTTATAGGCATTCCACGCCATTTGTACAGCTTCAATCGCCGGTGCCACTACTTTCATCTCTAAATTAGCGGCCGCTATTCCTGTTACTCCAGCAATGATGAAATCTGCATTATCTAATAACCACGTAAGCCCATCAATCACTACCGGAAGCGCATCCTCACCCACATCAATCGCATTTTCAAAGAATTCTCCAAGGGCATCCGACATCTTATTCAGGGATACTCCCAGATTACCGGAGTCAATAGATTTTTGAAGCCTTCCAACTGCATCCGTGGCTCCTTCCACGGATTTCTTCATATTGTCATCAAAAATCTCATATGTAGAAATGCCCAGTGCCTCAAGGGATGACTTCAAGATAGTCACCTTTCCCTTGAGGTTGTTGTTCATGGTATTTGCCATCTCTTTTGCGGCGCCGGAGCAGTTATTCAGTTCTGTAACCAGATTGTCGAATTCTTCTCCGGTACCCTTTAACAACGCATTGACCGCTGCGATATCCGTTTTATTGAATATCCGGTTAATCATCTGGGTCTTTTCTGTGGATGACATACCTGCCATTGCTGCATTCAAATCCACCAGAATATCATTCAGGTCTCTCATGTTACCGCTGGAATCGGATACCTGTACACCCAGTTCACCCAGTGCCACTCTTGCCTTGTCCGTAGGTGCAGAAAGTGACAGTATGACGTTTCTTAAATGCGTACCGCCTTCTGCTCCTTTGAGTCCATTATTGGCTAATATACCCAGCTCTGCATTCATGGTTTCAAGCTTCTGCCCGGTCAATGATACAGTTCCGGCACACACCAGAGTAGCTTCTCCAAGCTGTGCAATACTGGTATTCGACTTCTGGGATGTTTTGGTCATCTCATCTATGTAGTTGTCCAAGTCTCCCACTTCCAAACCCAGTGCCGCCATCGAATCAGTTACCAAGTCAGACGCATAAGCCAAGTCAATGTTGCCTGCTGCTGCCAAGTCGAGCACTTTCGGCAATGTCTCCACTGACTTATTTACATTAAAACCTGCGAGAGCCAGATAATTCAGAGCCTCGCCTGCCTCTGATGCAGAGTATTTTGTAGTCTGCCCGCATTCTTTGGCTGCTGCCGCCAGCTTTTCGTAATCTTCGCTGCCTGCATTAATTTCTTCTGCAGTCATACCCATTGTAGCTGCTACATTGGACATGGATGCTTCAAATTCAGAACCCACCTCTATTGAGGCATCTGCTATCTCTTTGATGCCATCCGCAAGCTTTTTCACTCCGGCAATGACTACCTCTGATGCGAGATTAGCCTTGAGCACATCCCCGAATACGGAAGTTTTCTTAGCAGCATCCTGAGTTTCTTTGCCATACTCATCAATGGATGTGGCGCACTTATCAGTGGAGTCCTCTGCCTCTTTCATATACTGAGCAGTCTGCTCCAGATTGTCCTGCATGGAATTTAATTCCGCTGTGGTCTTATTCAGCTCAGTCTGGTAGTACTTTGTTCTCTGTTCTGCCTTATTATAGCTTTCTTCCGCCAGAACCAGCTTACTTTTTAAATCATCAATGACCTTGGACTGCTCTTCCATTGCCTGAGAATTATCTCCGGCGCTGCCAGCCATCTGCTCCATAGATTTCTCTGCCTGCTCTAAAGCAGTCTGCAGTTCATTTACCTTATTTGCAGCCTGTTCCTGCTTCTGCGCAGAGGATTCCATAGCTTTCTGATATACTTCAACCTTTTTACCCTGTGTTTCCACTTGTTTGGTCAGAATCTCATATTTTTTTGTAAGCGCATCCAGTGAATTCTGTGAATTCTTAAATTCAGACTGGCAAAGCTTCATCTCTGACCTCAATTCCTGCTGGTCATATCTGATGCTTTTCAGCGCTTCTTTATAGGCTTTTTCTCCCTCAAGTACGATTTTTCCGCCAATAGTACCCTTTGCCGCCATAATCTTACTCCTATAAAACATCAAGAGAGCTGACCTCTTCCATCTGGAAAAGTTTGTACAGCCCTCTCCTGGTTTCAAAGTTATATTGTTTTTTATAGGCTTCCAATAAATCCATCCAATAACCGAAATACTGCTGCCCTATGGACCTATATGAAAATCCCAGTTTATTCACTCCCATATAATGCATCCAGAGAAAGTCAATGGGTTTTTCCTGATTTCCCCCTCCTCTGGCCATTATTTTTTTGTTGCAAAGCACCTCTTGAATTCCTCATGCAGCATCTTTCCCAGTACATCAAAAGGAATTGTACATTCTCTGATAATATACTCCTCTGTAACTTTTTCAAAGGATTTGTTCTCTTCGTCCGCCTCAATCGCAAGTCCTTCATTGATAGCTGCCGGCAGAACCGTTTTAATCGCCTTAATGGAAGTTTCTGTTTTAACCATCACAGGCTCGCCTTCCCCGTTATATACCTGTTTTCCTTCCTGATCCTTTTTGAATCGCAACCCAAGCAGATCTCTTTCGAACTGGTTTATGGTACCATACTCATTTTGAATATGCTCCAGCACATTCAAATCTATTTTGAACGGATAAGACTTTCCCCCAATCATAATCCTTTTTAATTTTTCCATATCACTTTCCTCACTTTCCATGCGCACAAGATGACCCAGAGAATGAAAACTCTGGGCCGGTGTTATATTGTATTATTCGTCTGTTTCTTCTGTGGATGTTTCTTCCGTGGATGGTTCCTCTGCAACTTCAGATAATCCCATTTTCTCCAGAATCCATTTATCACACTCTTCCTCTGAATCAAAGTATCTTGATTTCTTTCTCCAATCTTTATTATTATTGCCGGTAGCAACACCGGAGATTGTAGGTGTTGAGAACTGAATGGAATCACCTTTTGTTGTGTAGCTCTCGGCGCCCTCCTGAAACTTAACCTTCGGAAGAAAACAAGCTCTGTACTTCTTAACCCCGGAAATCATCTCAGCAGTGTTAAATCCATACCCAACATAAGAACCGGAGTCATCTGTATTAGATGTTTCTTCCCCATTCTCCGTAATCTCATGTCCGAAAAGCAGTTCAGCTGCCTTTATCGGCAGAGTATCAACCCCCAGCTCTACTGTCGCATTTTTAAACTCATTTACCTCTTCCTGCTGTGCATTATCTGCAAAAAGAGAGGCACTATTATAAACCGGCGTTACCGATGTATTGATTGCCTTTCCGCACTTAAACGCATCAGAATAAATACCTGTCGCTGCATTAAGTTTTGAGATTATAGGATGTGATAAACCAAAATTTGCCATTATTCATTTCTCCTTCCTTGCGTATATTCTGTTTGGAATATTGTTTGTCTTGTTTTTTCAGTTCCACTTGCCACATCTCCCAGAAAACTCCTGATTGATGTAACTGAAAAATCCGCCCCTTCCAACAAGTTTCGGATTTTCTTTTTAAGATCAAAATAATTGAAGTTTTTAGGCGTAATCATCTGCACTTGAATGTATACGGTATCAGCGGTTATAACATTGTCCGCGTGTGTCTCCGGATGCTCGTCTTCATACACAAAGATGATATACTTGTCGTTTTTCCCCGTATATTCATCCTGCTCTACAGGAAGCCCGGTTACACCCAACAGGTCCTTCAGCAGTTTGTTAAGATTCATCCGCTCCCACCATCCTGTTATATATTTCCTGCATTTTCTCCACTACTGCTGCCTCTGCCGCATTTGTCGCTGCCTGCAGAAATGGCTGCGGTGCCTGCTTTCCCGGAATGCCATATTCTTTCCAGATTGCCTTGAGCGCATTAGATACTTTATATCTTCTTCGATATCCACGCGTTTTGTAATAGCCTACTTTTTCCGAATTTCCTGTAGGTCTCACATAAACGATCCATGCATCTGTCTTCGTAGGTTCAGGAACACTTGCCTTAATTGAATTAACCATTTCTGATTCACCCTCATGCATAATTGTCGATCTACAGGCTTTTTTCATTTCATTTTCCAGAATTGGAGCTGCTTCTTTTAACGCAGTTTCACAGAACTCATCAAAATCCGGCAGTGAATCGATCATTTCATCTAAACCGTCTATAGAAAATGTTGTATCGTTATAATAATCCCACAGTCTTCCGTCTCCATCAATTCCAGCTCCTCCATATCCCATTACTCCACCTCCCTACACGTTATTTCCATGAGTCCGGAATCTTTACAGAATGTACGGTGTATCAGGTATGTTGTCCCGTCATGAATAATCTTTGATGCTTTGACTTTCTTGGTCTTCCCATCTATTGTTATTTCACGCTCTGACAGCTTGAAATCGTCCGCATCAACAACAAACATAATAGTTACCCGCGTTCCGGTGGACGCAGCGGCATAATACTCCGCGCGGCCAACCGACTTTTTATCCGCAAATATCTCTACTTTTTCTGCATGTTCTTCCACCTGGAATCCGTCTGCATCCTTATCACCACCAAGCACTGTTACCAGTTCTATCAGCTCATTGCCCATCATAATCACCACACAAACTCAGCGCATCCCTCAATTTCTCATAGGATGCTTCAAACTGAGGTCCCTTTCCCATATAATCCGCCTGTGCCTTACAGTACAATTCAATAGCTTTCCGAATGAGATGGTCGTCTTTCAGCTTCTTCTTTTTGACATTAAAGTACGGCTGTACTCCGACCCTGATCATGTCGGCAGTAGCAGCCGCAATATTATTCTTAATGTCTGCATCCAGCACGGAGTGCCTAATCCTCATGGAATCCTTTATATCTTTTACCAATTCGTCCATTGTACACTCCTATCCGTCCTTATTTTCATGACTTATCCGTTTTGGCAGTAGAAGTTTTGGCTTCCTGATCTGTCAACAGGGCATGTGCCTGGTTGGTTGTAATATTACCGTCCATAATTGCATAGCCGCAATAGTCTGTATTACGCTTTTTCACATGTTCTTCCGTCATCATGGACATCTCCTTGTTGATATTCATGTGATACCCTGCGGAAGCATTGGAGAAAAGCACTTCTCCATCACTCATGGAATCATCCTCTTCCACAATCATTCCAAAAATTCTGATTTTCCCGTTTCCGGTAGGGTCCGGAACGAAAATAGGACGTTTGTTATTATCCAGAATACCCGCCAGTTTCGTCCAGATTGTTGTACTGTTAGCATAAATCTTCAAACCGGAGGCATATCCTGATTTAATCTTCGCCCGCACTGCCAGAATGTTCTCGTAAGTGATTGCGCTTCCTTTCGTGTATCTTACTACCTGCGGTGTCCCCTCTTCGCCTAACAATGCCGTTACGGTTCCTATCGGCTCCGGTTTACCCTCAACAGCGGCACCCTTGCCGTGCGTAGCTCCATAACCAGCTGCTGCGCCCATTTTTTTAGCCATTTTCCGTTGGATGTAAGGAATGAAATCTTCGATTGCCATTTCCTTTAACTTCCATGATACCGTGATAGCTCTCGACAGTTCACAGCCATTCAACGTAAACTCTTTGAATGTTTCCTTACCGTCTTCCGTTTCTGTATCCTCTTCATACCATCCCGCATCTGTGGAAGTATCCTCCTGAATCATGGAAAGTACGCCATTAACATATGTCTTTGTTACATCTGCAAAGTAAGGATACATTTCTCCCGCCATCTCCCAGATACCTTTTGATACCGTCTTTGGAATGACAATGCTTGTATTCTCTGTCGTATGCGTATATGCTTCATTTACCATTTCATAAGTGCCTTTCTCTTCACTGGTAAGCGCTTTCCCCATAAGTGTCTTAACCCATGCCGTTTTATACTCTTCTGATGCCCAAGCATTTTCCGCATTATCCTTAGTATTTTTACCTCCTGTTTTCTCCATAACATCCTCTAACATCTCAGGCGGCATTGCTATGGGTTCTTTGTTCAATGCACTAAAGTTAGCCTGTGCCTGTGCAATTGCATCCCACTGCTCATCCAATGCGGCAATCTCCTTCATCTTTTCATCGGCTTTCTTAACCTCACCGGCATCGATCAGTGCCTGTGCCTCATTCATTAACTGGTTTCTCTTTGCTAAATACTGTTTTCTATTCATCTTTCTTCTCCTCTCATTTTAAAAAGATTTAATTGTGCTTGTAATAAAAAAGCAGCGTCATCACTAACAGACTCTGCATTTTTTAACATACTTTTTACTTTTTCCATCTTCTCTGCACTTGGAAGTGCGAATAGCGGTCCCGCGACAAGGGGAATATCCATTTTGGTATCCTCAAACATTACTGCATTAATCAGACCTCTCTCTTTGGCCTGTTCTGCTGTCAGCCACGTTTCTTTTTCCATCATGGCAAGCGCTTCCTGCTGCGACATTCCGGTTTTTTCAGTGTATGCCGTACAAAGTGCCTGATCAGCGGTTTTCAGCACCTCTGCCATATGTTCCATGTCGCTGTGGTTTCCTCTTGCCATTGAAGATACACAGTGCACCATCATGAGTGCCGTAGGCGCCATTTCGCAATACCCTGCCATTGCCACGATAGATGCTGCGCTGCATGCTTCTCCAGTAATGTAAATCTTCACATGATCCTGATTGCTTCTCAGCAATACATATATCTCTGAGCCCACATCAATGACTCCGCCAGGTGAATTAATATAGACCTCTATCTCATCCCCGGTCTGAAATGCATCCAGAACTTTCTGTACATCTGCCGGACATGTGGAATCTTCACCAAGCCAGTTATAATACCATTTGTAATCATTAGGTATCAGTACTCCCCGGATGTTTATTTTGTGTTTCATCCTCTTTGCTCCTTTCTACAGTATTCATAAGCTGTATAATCATTTCCGCCATGATGAGATAGTTTTCACCATTCATCTTGTTCAGCATATTCTCAATCAGATTAACAACTTCTGTATCCAATCGTCTGATGGGCTTCTCACCGCCTTCGATTGGTGCCATGTTCAGGGTTGCTCTCCACTCATTAGGCGTCATGGCTCCCCTGTCCACCATTGCCTGTAATGCAAGTTTAGAACTAAGGCTTGCACACTGAAGGTTACTGGCTTCAAATACAATCTGATTACCGCACCCTCTTTCTTTTCTGGTAAACAGTTTCACCGAATATACCTGTCCCAATTGAATTGCTACCGGTTCGATTTCCGCCTCATAATACGCATTCCACTCATCTTCCGTCCATTTAGACTGTATAATAGCTTCATTCGTATTGAAAAAAGAGTATATTCTGTTAATTGTCGCATTCGTCTGGAGCGCATTCGGCACATAATCCTTAGGTTCTACTCTTGTAGCAACTGCCTTTGCATCTACACCGGCTGCTCCCCAAGTTTCAGAATCAATACTCAAGTAATTATCTACAAACGCCTTGACATTCTTTTTTACATCCTCAGGTCGCATTGACTGATTAAACGTAAGCAGCCATCGCACAATCCCGCTGTTTTTTATTGCTTTGATGATTCCCTGATCAATGGTACCGATTACGTTCATCATGCTTTTTAACGCTTCCGCCGGACTGGTGCCGAAAATATCATTGTCATTGTAATCCTGTCTCAGATGAATGATGTCCGTATAGGGAAATACCTTAATATTGCCATTTCTGTATTGGAAACGCAGATAAAGCTCATTGTCTTTATATACCGTTTCGCAGAAATTGCATGGTATCGGATACAACTGCATAGGTTTTTGATTCTCATCCTTGACAATCAAAATAAATGCATTATTATTCAGGCATAACTGATTGGCAACTTTTTCCTGAAACTGCTGCCCTGTCATGTAAGGATTGGGTTCTGATAGCAAAAATTTAATATTTGCCTCAGGGTTTACATTAAGTCCGGAAGCTGTTTCTCTTATATGCTTTCCTACCAGTTTACCTATTGCTTTCACTTTAGGTCTAAGACAAGCCCTGACAATATCACTGTCATACAACTTTCCATTCCATGAATAGTAATGCTCACCCCAAATATTTACCATCTTTATGATTTCTCTGCTTACCTTTTCATTTGTCGGCTCTCTGGCCGCTTCTCTTTTCCTGAATAATTTCATTTAAAATATGTTCGCTCCTTTACTTTAAATCACGCTTTTATATTCTTCCAGATTGTTTTCCAAACAAACATAAGCATCAAGAAGTCCTGCCATTCCGTCTATTCTTCTTGTACCCAGATTACCCTTGCATGGCTGTATATTGTCATTTTTGTCCACATCTACCGATGTATTTGTCAGACACCACTTTAGAATCGGATTGTTGTTGTAAATAACCAGCTTCTTAGCCAAATCCGCTCCTAATGACTTCATTGGACTGGATAAGGTTTTCTTTCCCTGTATTACCGGCTCCATAACCGACTTTCCAAATGTATTTGTCATCTCTTCTACAAAATAGGTTGCCGACCAACTGTCGTAACCGCATTTAAACAGATAAATATCCAACTTATCCTGTACTTCCTGAAACCATTCTGTTATATATTTGTAATGAATCTTATTTCCCGGGCATAATCTGAGCAATCCCTGTTCATGCCAAAAATCGTACGGAATCTTATCTTCCCTAACCCTCTGCTCCAACAAATCTTCCGGAAGCCAGTACATCTGTAAAACATATATCCTTTCATCATCCGGTACCATAAAAATAACCGTAGCATTTGTTAAGTCGGTTGTACTGGATAAATCCACTCCACCGATTCCGTACCGCGGTTTCAACTCCTCCAGATTGAAGGTTTCCATATTATTTAATTGTTCAAAGGTCAGCCATGCTTCGCTTGATGTTTCCCTAATATTAAATTCCTTACATACAAGGTTCTTGACATGTGCCGGATTTTGCTTTGCTTTCTCTACTTTTACTCTTAATGCATCTAAATTTTTAATTGTTCCGAGTCCCGGATTGGCTTTCTTCCAGCAAGATTCCTCAATCCACTCTTTCCGGCTGTCTAATTCATAGATAAATGCTATTGTATGTTCATCATGATAACCATCCGGATCAAAATAACCATTGATAATCCTTTCGGCTTCATCGTATTTCTGGTCGTAAATATCTTCTCTAATCGTTCCGGCCGTGGAAGTGATGAATATAAGCGGCTGCTCTCTTGCTGTTACACCATCTGCGATAATATCATATAATTTTTTACCATTTTTCCATTGATGTATCTCATCCATCAGTCCGCAATGTACATTCAGCCCGTCCAGCGTATCCGAATCACTTGCAAGCGGCTTAAATGTGCCTTCATTAAAATCCTCACTCGATAATTCTGCAACAAGGGGCTTAATTCTGCGTAATAGCGCTGGGGACTTCCGTACCATTCGTTTCGCTTCAGTCCAGATAATTTTAGCTTGGTCTTTCTTTGTTGCAACCGCATATACTTCAGGACCATTTTCGCCATCCGCTATCAGCATATAGTTACCAACACCGGAAGAAAGAAGTGACTTGCCATTTTTCTTGCCCACTATCAAGATTGCTTCACGGTATTTACGCAGACCGTTAATGTCTACAAACCCGAATACAGTGGCAAGCATCGCCTTTTCCCACAGCTCCAATATTACTTTTTTTCCGCCGTCCTTGCCTCTTGAGTGCTTACAGTAATTTTCAAAAAACTCTATGATATGGTTTGCCCGCTTATTACTATAAAAGTATTCTCCCGGATTCTCAATATCATATACAATCTTCTTATATGTCCTGCGTATCTTATCACATACAATCTCTTCTCCGGATTGAATTTTATTCCAGTATTCCAATATCGGGTTATAGTCTGCCGGGTATTTAGTCATACATCCTCACGTCCATTCACGAAATCATCAAATCCATCATCCTTAACCGTTTCTTTCTGTGCTTTTGGAAGACAATCCACAAGAATCTTCATTGCTTGGGTCTGCTTCTGACTCAATTGCAAATACAACTGCGCGTCCGGACTCTGTTTTACTCCATACTGATTCGCACCATTCTTATATGTGCAAGTTGTTCCTTCTCTTACAATCTTTTCACGCAAGTCCTGCATGGTAATGGTCATGAAAGCTACGTCTTCAATCGTAGTAAATACCAACTTTTTCTTATTCTCATCAATATCCTTGAAAAGCCTTTTAAGTCTTGATACTTCTTTCTTAATCTGCTTAGTTTTTTCCAGATATTCCGTAACACTATCTACTTTTTCTTCCCTCTCAACTTCATCCAGAATTTCATCATAATCGACCATATACCACACCCCCCTTATGCGCGACCTGTGTTTTACATCTTAGTTGGCTGTCGGTCTGTCCGATTATCTCCCTCCTGCCCAAACAGGGGGGGGATATCTATTTCCCTCAATGAAACCGGCTGTCCATTCTCATCAAATATACATAGTGGCTTTAACTTTTTATGTCCAACTCCGTGACCCTCGTACATGTCATGGCAGTCTTTACATACATATTTCATGAGTTTATGATTTAAAGATATCTCCGGATTGTTGACATTATCCGGTGTCAGTATAACCTCATGATGTACAATGTATCCCTGCTGCCTTTTGCATTCTTCACACACTCCACCATCTACTGCTATCCTGTATGCTATATAAGAATCTCTGCACCTTATCCATGCTTTACTGTTATAAAATGGTTTTGCCCACTCCTTTGCCATGCCTGCTGCCCTCGTTACTTCAAAAATCCCCAGCTGTCATTGCAGTCGGGGATTTCTCGGAAAATGTCATTTATGGAATTTTTGCAAGTCGTCCTTTCTGGATTCCCTGATTATTATTATAACTGTGCTTTTTGTGCTTTGTGTGCGTTTTTTATAAAATCATCAATTTTTCTACTTATCCTGCTTCTATCCATATGCATTATATTGCTGATTGCCTTTTGCGTCATACCATCAACATAATACATTCTAAATATTCTTCTAAGCAGGCTGTCTGGTATTGACTCAATAAACTCTTCCACCTCTGCGCACTCTTTTGTCAGAACTTCTATTCTTTTTTCATATCGCTTTTCAGTTCTATGCAATTTATCCCAGTCAACTCCGAAAACAGCCTCTGGTACAGGATAACCTTTTCTATAATTCAGAATTGTATCGTTACACATCATAATATCCCCATCATTTATATGGAGCAATTTATACTGTAATTCTGCGATTTCTGCCTTTTTACTCTTATATTCTTCCAAAAATTCCTTAGTCAAGTAGACCCCTCCATACATTTATCTGTTTTCTGATGCCTGCTGCCCTCGAATACTTAAAAATTCCTAAGATATCCATGTAGACTGCTATGATTATCCTTTCAGTAATTCAGGATTATCGTAGATATTGCCAACAATTTCAGCGTCTACCATATGAACCCAATATCCTAAATCTTTACGGTAATTTCTTTTGGTTTTCCAGTCAACATAGAATCCACAATGTTCTGTCTGCTGTGAATCAAAACAGCTTTGATATGAACCAAATTTTATCGGGGCAACAGCTTCTCCGAAATGATATTTTACAATATCCCCCTCAAAAATCTTCCTGTCGTTCTTGTCGGTCAAGCCTGTGTACTGGCAGACAGTTTCAAAATCTACCGCGTGTGATTGTAAAGAGATTCTATAGTCACAGTCTTTGTTGTCTTGCGGCTCAATCACTGATATTTCTCCACATATTGGTACTATATGTGTGTCAATTCCAAATATTATTAAATCCCCTTCTGCCCATTTTCCATTATCAATCCTTTTCCCTTTAAACAAAATCTCTCTTTCCATATCATCCCTCGCTCTCCGGTTTCTCACACCGTTCAAACTCTATAACCCATATCCACGGATTAAGATTAGTTTGCGACTTCCGAATTGTTGAATCCCAAATTCTCGCAAACTCACTTCTTGCCTGCATATATGCGTTCTCCGGATCATTAAAGGCTTCTGGTCTAATAACTACTCCTTCTGAAAGAAAATCATCTAAGGTCATATCATGCAACCGCTCTACCCTCACATCTGTAACTTTTAACCAGATACGAGCTGCTTCCTTCGGCATGTGGATAGATGGATACCACCTGTTCCACTCTCCAGAAAGACATCCCGCTTTTAAATTAATCCCATCCGCTTTATAACAATAGACAAGTTTCCCATTACTATATGCTGTGTAGTGTGTTGACCATGTTTCCCGGACATACAGGATATCTCCTTTTTGATAGGGTAATTTAAAGAATTTCTCTCCATGTTCATTCGCAAACGTTCCCCGGCAGAAAATATATCCTTTTGGCGTAAACATTGTATATCCGAACATTGCATCATTCGGTATGTATCCTTTTATTACTCTTCTGGTCGCTGTCTTTCTATCGTCCAGTATCGCCCGGACCATATCAGTGTTAAATAATATTGGTAATACTCTGCTCAATTTCATTCCTCCACTTTTAATAATCAAATATTGTCAGCTGTTTTTCTGTCTCGTAATTCATCCACACTACTTCCGTTCTCTCTTTTCCGCACTCTGCGCAGCTCTCAAATTCCATTCGATTCCAGTATTTCAAATATTCGTTATACATTTCCGAATCGTAACCGGATATCATTATCTTTGCCTGGCTCTTCAGGATGGTTTTCAATAGTTCCTCATGGTCTGCATCCGTCATTTCATGCTTATATTGTTTTCCGTGCCTAGTTTTAAGCAAATACGGCGGGTCTATGTATTGAAATACTTTAGAATAATTAAACCTCTGTATTACCTCCAGTGCCGGACGGTTTTCAATTTGCACTTTCCGTAAGCGCTCCGCAATTTCAATTATCCATTCCGGCAGGCGGTACCAGTTCCAGAGTGCATATGCTCTTTCCCGACCAACCACATCATTTTTCCATCCGACTTTATTTCCGTTTGTCCTGAAACCATGCCCCTGCCAACACTGTATAAGAAACCCTGCTGCCCTCTGGTACCGACTTGCATATCCGGAAAAGTCTGAATCAAACTGTTTATCATATTCCTCTCGTGAAAAAGGTGTTGTCATCACCAGCCTGGCTAAGCGCTCCGAATCCTGCTGAATGCACTTGAAAAGGTTCGTAACATCAGAATCAAGGTCGTTTACCGTCTCAATATCTGACGGCTGCTTATTGAATAGTAGCGCGCCACTCCCAAAATACGGTTCCACATAACTATGATGAAGTGGTATCAATTCTTTTAACTGCCCGGCAATGTTCCACTTACTGCCGGGATATTTCAGAACTCTTCTCATCTTCTCTTATCACTCCATTTTTACGCAAACCGTAACTGCCCGCTTTCCTCCGCTATAGAATTTTCTATTCTCCAGACTGGCTGTCGTTCCCCGACTTTAAGATAACTGCAATTGGCTTCTACTAATTTCTGCGCCATTATGGGAACAACACTATTCCCGATACGAGCAACCTGCTTACTTACCGGATATTTATTACCGTTATAATCATGGTTGATAATATAGTCTTCGGGAAATCCCTGCCCTAGTTTCAGTTCTTCCGGCTTTAGCATCCGCAGGAAGATGTCAAGGATGACATATTCATTCCCAAGGACCGTAATCAAAGCAAACCTGTCCTTTGTTACTATCGTGTGTAGCGGTGCTTTCAAACTCTGCCCGGTACCGCATCCGTAATATTCCATGATGAACTGACTTACCCATGTGCATTTCTGCGCTGTTTCTTCATCAATTCCGGCTTTCTGCAATTCTTTCCAGTCTACAGTTAAAACAGATACCGCCCCAAAATGCCCCGGTGATGTGGTAATCGTATGTATCGGCTCCCTCATATCCTGTCCGGTACCACTCTTATAAAACTTCGTCATATAGGACATTACTAAGCCATAGCGGTTACTGGTATCTATAGTGTTGATAGGCTCTGTTACTTTCTGCCCTCTGACTTCATTTTTTGATTTTTCGGAATGATACTGTATCAGTAAAGGCGTTACCATCCCAAACCCATGCTTCTGCGTAATTGTCGGCATTGGCTCATGGATGCTCTGCCCGCGGAAATTCTCTCCACCATGATTTACCTGTACAATAAACGGTTCCGGACAGTTAAATACAAACTTCTCCAATCCACGCGCTATCCGGTTCATAGTGTTTTCAGCAAGCGGTTTCTTACGTCCAAAGATTGACTGTCCTAAATCCCATAAATCCAGATATTTATAAATTGCCTCCCAAGATTTTAAACCGCCTATTCCACCTTTACTGTGTGTTGGCTCCGGCCAGACTATATCCCGTCCATCCCTACGGAATACTGCATACCACCGCTTTCTCGTTGTAGGTGCGCCGAAGTCTGCTGCCACCAGTTCCCGGCTGTCAAATATATAACCAAGGGACTTCATAGCTGTAATGAACTTTTTATAGTCTTCTCCCTTTCGTTCCGGTATCGGATGCCCGGATGAGTCCAACGGTCCCCACTGCTGAATCTCTTCCACGTTTTCCATTATGATTACGTCCAGCAGAATAGCTTTTGCATGTTTATATACTGCCCATGGCAAAATGCGCAGCCCCTGCTCTCTCGGCTTTCCGCCTTTCGCCTTGCTATGGCTTGTACAATCCGGACTTGCCCACAAGAGCGCAACATGGCGTCCTTTTACATACTTCTGCAAGTCAACCTTAAAGATATCCTCTGTCAGATGCAGCGTGTCCGGATGATTAGTCTTATGCATCAAGATAGCGTCCGGGTCGTGATTAATTGCGATATTCACCTGACGCCCTAATGCCATCTCTATTCCTACGCTCGCCCCGCCTCCGCCGGCGAAGCAGTCAATTATTAATCCTTTTTCCATTTTCTCAAAGAAGCCTGTGTACACGTTGCCCCGGCCGGAGGCTGGCTCCTTTCCTTTTTTATTTGCTCTTAGTTCTCTTCCTTCTCCTGTTCACACCTCTGTATAATGCAAATACACCGACCTTACCATTTCATGTTTCAACGCCTCTTCTACAGAAATTCTGTGATGTTTACTGTATTTATCAACGTAATCCCTAAACTTTTGGTTATGCTTATACTCGTTACATATTACACTGTCTGTCATTGTCCTCTCTCCTTTTCAAAATAAGCTTAGCTGCCCATCACACTGCTTTTTCTTTTGCTGTCTTGGCGTATACTCATGATCTAACCCGAACGCATCTATAGGATTGTAGGCAAAACTATGGCAATTATTTGGAGATTTTGCGGTGGCTTCGCTGACTTCTTTGCTTAGTTCATCACACCATATCCCATTCCCGGTACAAAGATAACAGCAATACCTACAATACTGTTTCATATGCATCATCCTTTCACGACTGCTGCCCTCTGGTCGATTTCTAGTTAAACGGCAGCTCTTCGTCTATACCATCCGGAATATTCATAAATCCGTCATTCGATGCAGTCGGCTCCATCCTGCTGCTTCCACCGACATATCCTCCATCGCTTGAACTGCTGTTTTTGCTCTCAGCAAATTCCTGCTCTTCGATGATGACATCCGTTGTATACACCTTAACGCCATCCTTATTCGTATAGCTTCCGGTCTGGAGATGTCCTGTAATTGCTATTTTTGTTCCCTTGTGAAGATACTTTTCTGTAAACTCCGCAGCCTTGCCAAATGCAACGCAATTAATAAAATCCGCACTCTGTTCTTCCCGGTTATACTTCCGGTCAACTGCAAGTGTATATCTTGCTATTCCCGTCGAATTTTCTCCCGATGAATATCTAATCTCCGGCTCCCTTGTTAATCGTCCTATCAGAATAACTTTATTCACTTTCATTCCCTCTCTTTGTTATTTCTTTTACAAATTCCACTAAGGAAGTAATGGAAGTCGTTGCATGTGTATAGTAATTCTCATACTCATTTTTATGTTTTTTCTTATATTCCCCGGAATATATCATGTGATAATGTGCATCCCTATAACTGCCGTCAGACTCTGCATATTCCTTAAAATGACCGCTATCTTTCATCCATGGCGGACAAGTATAACGGTATTTAACAGCTATAAGCCTGCTGCCGTCCGGAAAGTCATATTTGTAATACCTTGCCTGAATATTTTCATCTTCGTACCACAGTCCCCATGCTTCCACATCCTCTAACCATGCTTTACGCTGCTCATTATTCTTAAATACCGGAAGTGCTGGCTGCTCTGGCTTGATAATGCACTCTTCTTCTGTATCTTTTAATTCCGGCAATACTTCAACAGCTCTTCTACAACGGTATCCACAATCATTTATCTGGCAATTTTTACAACATGGGTCTGGTTCTCCACTTGCTCTATGCTCCGCCAAATCCAGATTTATAAACTGGCACTCATTACCGATATCATTTTTTAGGCTTTTCAACACATTCATTGTGGTGCAGTCAAATGGATTCCCTAGCGGGGCCTCACAGCAATACCTTGATTTCTGCCTTATGGCACAATCCTTCGCACAGATAAAACAGTAATATTTATGTCCGCAGCCTTCTGTTGTGAGCAAACTTCCTTCGGGATATTCTGTCTTGGGTAGTCCGTAAGCAGATACTCCTTGAGATTCTTCAATCTCCCTATACTCTCCATCTATCACATCTTCACTATCAAGTTCCTGCAGCAGTTCATTCGTATCAAACTCAATGTTTAAAGCCTCTTCCGCCTCCGCTTCAGGTTCAACTTCTATTTCTGTGTAGATATCCTCTGTTAATTCGTCTTCACATTCAGTATCTACTGTATCTGTTTCATCTTTTGCGACGTCGCAAAACTGCTTTATGCATTTGCTCCAATCAACTGTCTGTCCGCACCTGGCACATGCCATATCCGGATACTCTGTGTCTGGCGGATTTAAGGAGTTTCCACATACGTTGCAATATGGATTTTCCGTAAGCCCCCTTATTTCTGGCAGCACAGGTATGTCTTTTATTTCTTTCAGTTCAACGAAATATGATGAAATCATCTCTATTACTGCATTAGAACTATAAATTCCAAGAATCTCCCCTGTATTTGCATCTACAAGTTCTGACGCTTCATACCCCAACATGATAAAGTATCCTAATGCACGAGGCCCCAACTTTCCCTCAAACACCTCTTCCAGGCGTTCCATAGTGATGCCTGCTGTCTCGGGAAAAGAATGATATAACTTCACGTAATTAGTCCGCACAAAATTTTTGATAAAAATTCTAAGCATTCCCAGCTTTTCTTCCGAATCTTCTGCTTTCGGATTCTTAATCTCCCGAATCTCCCTAACAGTCATATCCGGTGTAACCTGCTCCATCTGCTCATCTGACAAGGTAAGCATTTCCTGAAGCTGGCTCTTATTGTACTGTTTATAGGACTCTGCCATATAAGGGGTATTGCCATCAATGGAATATTTGTCATTCATGCTCATTGCTCTGGATGCTTCACTGATTTTCAGACCGAACTCCGCCTCTGCGCAATCCCACAGACTTTGATAACCGTCTTTTTCATACCCCCGGCTGTCACGGATATGTTTCAGCCAGTATCCGGATGCAATGAATGCTGCCACTGTATTTACAAGGTTTTCCTTTACAAGTTTTTTTGCATTTTCGTATGTAACATCCTTATACCATACTTCTTCCATATTGCATCCTCCTAATTCGACAATAATTCTTTTTCAAGAGCATCAAAATCATATTCATTCTGCATAAATTCATTGTAAATGTTGTTTTTTCCCTTTTGCCTGCTCTGTAAATACAATGTCTGAAACTTCTCCCTGAATTTACTTGTACTTCTAATATTCGTACGCCAAAATGGATTTTTCATTGTCCAGACAAGCGTATTCCATATTTTTTCCGTCTCAATACCATCTATCTCATGCAACCGCTTGATATGTATTGTCCATTTCTCAATTTCATCTTCTGTTTTCGGCACCCTCTGATTCGGAAAATCTGTCAATATTGATTTGATAAGATAGTCTACACACTTTCGATCAAATTCAGACGGATTGTTCCCCTGTTGCTGAGTTTCGACGATATTATATAAATTTTCTTTACTTTCCTTTACTTTACTTGTGTCTTTTCTGCATACATTTTTTCGATTTCTGCATACAGAAACTTTCTTTTCGTATGCAATACCTTTAATTTTGTCAACACTAACTAAAAGGTACTCTTTTTTTACAGGGATTTCTTCGCGCCTCTTTACTACATCAAAGTATTGCTTTTGAATCCTTGCAGATGTGAGAATGGAGTATTTCTCATACATCTTGGCATCAAATATGCCGTTATCTAAGCACCTGCTTACAATATCTGTTATTAAATTGGTTGTCACACCGCTGTTTCCACCGAACCAGTTTGACAAAAACAGAAGCGGACTCCTTTCAACCCATTCACAGTAATAACCCTTTTCGCAGTATATTTTCTGCCAAAGCCGGACGACTACTGCAAACCCTTTTACTCCATATTCTGCTTCAATTTCAGAGATATTGTCGTTAGTGTGGCAATCCAAAAGAAAACTGTCTATTCCTACTTTAGCCACTTAATTATCTCCTTCTTATTTTATTTATAAAAACTCTTTCGAGATTTTTATCACATTAAAACTCCATATACATGATATGTCCGCATAAACCGCTCACGCCCATACTGATGCGCTATCGTATGATGCTGCCGGCACAGGCATATTTTTCTATTCCCGCTGTCATCATAATGCCGTCTGTCATTACCCATCCCGATTGCATCCCAGTGATGAATCTCTCCATCCCTGCCGCATATGGAACATCTGCGGTTTTTGATACAGCTTCTTAATGTATGCTCAATATCCTCAGCCCTGTCATACAAACTGTCTGATAAGATAATTCCATTCTCCAGACAGATATCTATAATCAAATTGATAAAACAGCCTGCCGTGTCCATTGAGCAGTCAGATAATGAGAAAAAAGGTCTGCCGGTACGTTCTACATACAGATATTTCAATACTTCCTTTGCTTCCTCCGGCGAATATCCGGTATATGAAGAAAAATCTTTAATGGAAGCGTATATTTTCTTTCTCTGATCCGCAGAAATCATGCGCCCATCATCCAACCAGATGCCTATCCGTGCTACTTCCTTTTTCCTGATGTAATCCTCATTCTCTTCCCCATCCAGAACGACCTGCAATTCAGTATGTCCGGGCATTTTCCGATAATCTGTGATGTTTCCTACCGCGTACATTTTTTTCAGCCCTCTCCGCCTCTGATTTCATCCACTCATAATATGAATGCTTCTCACCAACAACAAACCGATAACTGTGTTCATTCAGTAAACAAGCCAAATCTTTCCACTCTTCCATATTTGCCACCGGCTGCCCTTTTGCATTAACCCAATCGTCCTGCCGCCACTTGCCCAGCCACTTCTCCACGCATGACGGCAAATAAACAGAATCAGTGTATATAGTCAGGTCACAGTGTTTACAGATTCTTTTTATGGCTGCTGCCAGTGCAATGAGTTCTGCCCGATGCGCTGTAACATTTTCAAGCTGCTCCGTTGCAGAACGTGTTGCATCGCCTTTGCTTGTGGCTGCTTCGAGTATATATGTATAAGCGCCCTGCCTTTTCCGCGGACTCTTAATGGTCGTATAGATATATATATTGACTTTGTTCATTGCCTGCTACTGCCTTCCTTTCGGGATTCCTACATACTTCTGATTTTCATAGGTAATATCCTTTTTGATACATTCCAGATATGCTTTCTGCACCTTTTCTTCCGGGAACAATCCTGCCTGAATAATGACTCCGCGTTCTCCCCGTTCTCCAAACAGTTCTCTCATCTGTTTTTCATCCAGGTTCATGAAGAGGGCAACTGTCCTCGCCGTATCATAACAGCGCTTGGCACTCGGATAATCTTTATTAGTCATGCTCACATTGAACATCTGCGGAAGCTCATACAGTTTTTCAAGTAATGCTACACTATCTAACATTGCTCTGCCCTTTCATTCTTCTGTCATAACAGGCTCATTTTCTTCGCATACTTCTAGCTTCGTAAATTTTTTTAACCCCTCTATCAACGATGGGAGTTTGAATCTGAAATCATCAAAAATCGTACTCTCAAAAGTGATATCCGGAGCCTTGTCCGAACTCCACCCATCTGAATACAAGCAAATACGTATCTTACCAATATGTCCCATAAAATCAATAAAAGCCGTTGGATGATTAGGGGCACATTCCTCACTGCTTGCCTGCAATCCATTAATATCCAATACCAAATCCAATACTTCATGGAGCTGCTTTCTTATGCTTTTATCCCTTTTCATTTTCCGTGTAACCTCTCTAATTCCTGCGCTCTCTCTAATATTTCAAGCGCATAGTTTGACTCATAAATCCCTTTATTAAACAGCTTTTCGGCTCTAAACTCTCCCATGTTGTAACACATTAGCACCTGACAGGCATCATCATACTTTTCAAACAACTCCGAAAGGTAATCCGCTGCTACATGGATGTTCTGGTCTTCATCAAATATATCTGTGCATCCAAGCCGTTCCATGCGCTCCGTATGAAAAACAACATTGACCTGCATAAGACCCATGCACCCATTATTTTCTGCATCAGCTTGTCCGGAAGATTCGCTTTCGACTGCTGCCATGAGAAATTCAGGACAGATACTGTATTCCTCTCCATACCGGATACAGGCATCGTATGCTGGTTCTGATATGTATGTATCCTCACAGGCATATACTTTTGCCGGAAGTAAAAATGTTAGTAATATAGAGTAAAATATGTTTTTTTTCATGTTTCCTCCTAAAATTCCGTGCCTGTCCAATGTATAACCGCTTACGCGGTTTCATCCTTTGGCGCCGGAAGCAATGGTCCCTCACAGGTTCCCTGTTTTATCTGATAGTACAGGTCAACAAAGGCATCCGTAATCCTCTGGATTGCACCCTCGGTAAACTCTACAGTGCATGTAATTTCTCTATTACCCTTTCTTGCCATGTATACACCCCCTGTTGATACTTATAGTTAATGATATGTGCGTAGAGATTGTCCGTATTTACTGTATAGAAAAGCTATTGTATAAAGATTACCCTGCTGTCTGTCTGCGTCTGCTGTGTTCTTTATCGATAAGTTTCCTTAGATGTACCAATTCTTCATCTATCTCTCTCAGTTCCTGCTCATGCTCCGGTTTCCAATTGATTCCGAATGTTAAAATGATTGACTTACGATTTGCTAACTGCAAATATTTCAATACATCGTTTTCACTCATAGACTTTTCTCCTTTATGTTTTATTCCGTTTCATACTTTTCACAAGGCTGTCTTAATGCCCCTCTCTTTTCATCACGCAGCAGACAATACCCACTACTTATCGGCACAAACATAGATATATTTCCCCTGCCCGGTCTGTAATGCTGTTCATACCAGATACAATTAATGCAGACACGTTCATTCTCATCCACACTAATGTTTTTTGTGTTTTTTTCCATACAAAGACGCTCTACTTTTGCTGTCATAGTGTTTTTCCCCCTGTTTTTGTGATAAAATGAAGTAGTAATTGTAATATAGCAATTATCACACGACGTGTTACGTCGTGTTTGGCTATATTATAACGACGTGTTTCGTCGTTGTCAATATATTTATAGGAGGTATCTATGAATTTTAATGAACGTCTAAAAACCATACGCAAACGTTTCAAAATCACACAAAAATCTATTTCTGACTATCTCGGCATTACTGTACGCACCTACCAGCGTTATGAGGAAGGTAAAATCGAGCCTCCGATTTCGACACTCACAGACATTGCCAAATATTTTAATATGCCTGTAGACTGCATTCTTGGTAATGGTTTTTATTCCAACTGGGAAGATATAATCCCATATAAGGAAAAAATCCTTGAAACCTTAAATGCATTTTTAAAAAATATATCTCCGGAAATAGCAGCACAACTTGATTTAACCTCATTGACAGAGAGTGAACTTGCACGATTTTTGCCAGGTATTGCTGAAAAAATTATACTTAACGATAACAACATTACAATCGTTCTTATTGGTTCTCACGAAGTTTCCGTTGATGAATGTTAAATAAATCTTCCAATGTATCCCAATTTTTGATACTGCCCAACACTTCACCACTCTCAATCCGCTGATAGCTTCTTACGGTAACTCTCAATAATTCCGCAACCTGTTTCTGTGTCATGCCCGCTTTCTGGCGGGCTTCTTTTAGGTTTTTCCTCATGCCTGTTGTCCTCTCTCCATTCAGTAGTTACTGTATTTTCCACCGCTTCCTAATTGCCTTATTTTTCCATCCTCTCTATAATCTTTGCATAACAGCTATATGTTTCTGCCGTTTTCTCCGTCTGCTCTACCAGAATTTCTTCTACTTTGCCATTTCCGGTTTGAATTTTGATTAAATAATCTACCATATTCTTTTTTATCTCCCCTTGACTGATATCTGTATTTGATTAATTGCTACACCTGCTGCCGCAATGCCTTGATTTCCCCTTTCGCTTTCCTTATAATTGATGTACAGGCTATTGCAGTAGCCGAATACAAAAGAAAGAAGGACACAAAATGGACGATAACAAAACAATCAATACTTTGCTTAATGCTGAACTTCCATCATCTGCGGATAATGCTCTTAAAAATCTGACCGATAAACCAACCATCTCTATCGGGACTACATTTTCCGATTTATGGGACTTAGTATTCGGTGGCATATCTTATTTGTCTGAAAAGAAAAAAATAGAATATGCTCACAAATTAGAGCTCTTCCGCAAAGAACTTGAAAAATCTATAGAACAAATTCCACCTGAAAAAAAGAGCGAACCCTCAATTCAAATAACCGCTCAGGCTTTGGAAAATTCTAAATACTGCGTTAACGAGGATGGACTTCGACAAATGTTCACTGCTCTGATTAGCAATTCAATGAATTCCGATTATCAAAAGGATATTCATCCGTCGTTTGCAGAAATAATCAAGCAAATGTCGCCTTTAGATGCCAAAGTTATTAAAGTATTTAAAGGCTCGCCAATCAACGGCTTTCCACTTGGTCGATATCAGTTAACTAAAGAATTGAACGGTTTTAGCATTCTATTGGAACATGTTTTTTTAAAGTACCTAACAACTGATTTAGCCGCATGTTCCCTTTCAATTTCATCACTATCACGACTAGGCTTACTTACCACTTCATACGATATGTCTTTTTCTCAGGAAGTATATAAACCTTTTGAGGAACACCCTTGGTTTAAAATGCTCAAAGAGAAGTTTCCAGACGAACAAGTTACTCTACAAGTGGGCATTGTTTTATTAACGCCCCTCGGACGTTCTTTCACCAGAGTATGCATCCCTGATTGACTTTTTGGAGATTTCAAACAGTTCTTTTACATAGCCATCTATTACCTTTAAGGTTTGGATGGCTAATAATTTATTTGCAATAATTGACACACCTAATGCAATTAATGCACTGGCTAACTTATAATCCATTTTCATCACCTCCCACTATGCCATATTATTTTGTTTTTCCTTTACCACGGGTCCGCAGCATACATTTTCCCACTCACTATATCCGCATATATTTCATATCCGGAATATTTATCTCTTCCACAATACGCCACGCCCATACGAGTCAACTCATTCTTTTCTATGTGTGGAATGCATTCCACTCTATTGCCTATTGTGACTGCTACCGGATATGTAATCATAGCTACTGCTCCTTTCTATGCCTGCTGCCGGATTTCTACTGTTATGTGCATTTATCATTTCTTTTCTGCATACAATTTGGCATAACAGCTATATGTTTCTGCAGGTTTCTCCGTCGGTTCCACCAGTATTTCTTCTACTTTGCCATTTCCGGTTTGAATTTTGATTAAATAATCTACCATATTCTTTTTTATCTCCCCTTGACTGATATCTGTATTTGATTAATTGCTACACCTGCTGCCGCAATGCCTTGATTTCCCCTTTCGCTTTCCTTATAATTGATGTACAGGCTATTGCAGTAGCCTAATACAAAAGAAAGAAAAACAATCATGCCAAACATTGATTTAACAATCTCCATATCCGTAATTGTTGCTCTATGTGCTATCATTTCTCCGATACTTACCACCATCATCAATAATCGATATCAGACCAAAATAAAACGTATAGAACTTTCTCAACAGGAATACCGAGATTCTGCCATGCACTATCGTAATGTTTACGAAAACTACCTAAAGCATGCTGGACGATGTATATATTATGCGGACCAAGAAGCCTTAAAAGGTTACGGCGAATACTATTATTCAGCTCTTATGTATGCCCCACATGATATTCAAACTGACATGATAGAAGCGAATAGACTTATGATGGAAGATAAATACGATGAAGCATCTCCCATTATTGAAATCATTGCCACCAAGATACATACCATCCAACAAAAAGCGTAAGCAGAATACATATCATTACAGCCCACACTGGATAAATTTTGTCTCTGGGCTGTAATTTTTTCATGATACAAATTCCCACTATTGCAACAATCCATACTATTGCAACTAACAATCCTACCGACATCTTTCTCACCTCTTTTCTTTTATTTATGCTATAATGTTCTATAAACTATCGTGGAGGACTCTTACATGCTTAAACAAGAACGTAAAGCCTTACGTCTCATCAAAAAATATTTTGGATTTTCTAATCTAATCTTTTTAGATTCAGAAAATCATCAATTTGTTTGCAATAATCTCAAAGTCGCCTATGAAAATGAGAACACCTCACAAATTATCAAGTCTTTAGAAGCACAGGGATACCTTGAAATACATTCTCATCCTACTGATCTTTATTTTTGCTTGACATATGAGGGGTATAACCGCTTCAAACTCCTTATGGATAGTTTTAAAATATCTTTTTATACAAAATGGCTCTCTGGCTTTATTTCAGGTGTTGCAACAGCAGTTGCAGCAGAATGGCTAATAAGCAACTTCCTGTAATTTTGTATATTATTAGTTCTGCAAATAGGAATCCGGCTACAAATCCGGCTTTTCTCATTCTCCTTCTCACCTCCCAATGCCGTATTACATTCCTTGTCCTGCACATACATCATTCCTGCCATCCCTACCCGCAATGTCCCATAAAAGACTTATCAGATACGCATTGAATGTCAGACCTTTCTTTTCTGCTTCATCTTTCAGGAGCTTATGCAGTTCATCCGGAAACCGTATCGTTGTAACCACGCTATCACCTCTTTCATTTTGATATGAAAATCATATAGCAAGGTTGGAGGATTCACCGTTCCCGCCTTACGGGAGGATTGTCAAGACTTTTTTGTATTGGTTTTATCCTCAAATGTATCTGTCTATAATCTTCTCTATACTATTTTTTCGGTTAAACCGAAATCTAGGGGTAAAAAAATAAGATTATCGTATGATACACCATATACTTCCTCTATCTTTCGCAAAATAGGAATATCCGGATAACTCTTTCCTCTTTCATAGTTTCCAAGGGTGTCTTTGCTTACTCCAATAAGGTCTGCCGCTTCAGACTGTTTCAAGCCTTTAAGCTCTCTTGCCGTTTTTAAAGATAATTTCATTTCTTTTGGTATGTTAGACATCAAATCATCTCCTTTCATTTGCTCTTTTTAAATCTCACACCTATATAATAGTTCGGTTAAACCGAATTGTCAACGGTTATTCCGAATTTATTTGCAAATATATTGAAACTATTTCGTTTTTACCGTATAATCATATTCAAGAAATGAGGTGATATAATTATGGGAAGTCTTGGAAATAAAGAAATAATGGCAAAAAATATAAAGTATTATATGGACAAAAAACATATACGCCCCACCGATATATGTGGAACATTAAAAATTCCAATGCCAACATTTTCAGATTGGATTAATGCAAAAACATATCCCCGAATAGATAAAATAGAACTTATGGCTAACTATTTCGGTATAGAAAAATCCGATTTGGTCGAAGAAAAAAGTAAAAAAGCAAAAAGTGGCATCTCTATTAACGTCCTCGGTCGTGTAGCTGCTGGTATTCCTATAGAAGCCGTAGAAAATATCATTGATACTGAGGAAATAACAGAAGAACTCGCCAAGACTGGCAAATTTTTTGGATTACGGATTCAGGGTGACAGCATGGAACCGGATATACATAATGGTGATACTGTCATTGTCCGCCAACAGGATGATGCTGAAACAGACGAAATTGTCATTGCTTTGATAAATGGTAACGATGGCGTATGTAAAAGGCTCAAAAAATATAATAACAGCATCGCCCTTGTATCAATCAATGCGAATTATGAGCCTATGTATTTTACAGAGAAAGAAGTCGAGTCGAAGCCTGTAAAAATTATTGGAAAGGTAGTGGAGCTTAGAAGAAAGTATTAATAGTGTCAAATTTGCCTGTTTTTTTACATTTTTTGCCATTTTCTCTATATTTTGTATGAAGACATCGATTTAGATTTTATTCTATTGTATAATATTTCATACAAAATTTCTATAAAAAAGATGTAAGGAGCATTCAAATGAAAAAGAACTATATTATACTACTCATTTCAATATTTTTGCTTACCGGATGCGGAAACTCTAATAATCCGACCATATTACCGAATCAAACCGAAAATAATCAGGTAACATCTGATATAGCGGATGAATCTGCAATACAAGAAGAAATAAAAACAAAAATTTTATCAGATGAATACCCTCCAGCTGAAGTTGAACTTGTACTTATTACATCCTCTGACGAACATATAGATTGTAGTATACATTCAGTATGGTCAGAAACACCTTCAATATTTCTCACAGAGTGTTATTACATGATACCTGTAATCAAGGACGTTATGTATACACACGGATATAATGATATCCGCATAGGTATTTCCTCACAAAACGCAAATGATTCTGGGAAAATACGCAGACTAACTTATAAATCCGATAGTGATATTTCCTTGTTGGACTCTTCAAATCTTGAAATGTATACTTATGAGCAACTTAATATACTTGGTCCTTCCCAAGAAGTTAAAGCGAAAAAAAATCAAGAAAACAAAACCATTGCATCTGGTTCATATGATATTACAGGAGAAACTTTTCAATTTTCAGACTCTATCATCAATGACATTACCGGAAAATGGCGTCTATCGCTTATAGCTTCATCTAAAGACACAACTGAATACGCTATTGATTACTATAATACCCTTTTTAACTCAAATGATGAAATTCATGCTATTGTAAACTTTTCAAAAAATACCACAACAAAAATATCCGTTTTATTTGATGAAATGTTGGACGTAACTGTTTACGAATATGTTGATAAAGAAGAACATGATGCTAATCTTCTATTTTCCGGGATGTTATTAAAAGAATACTGGATAAATATTGAAAGCGGAGAAATTGAAATAATTCAATAAAAATTTTTATAATATAGCAACAATATAAAACCGCCCCAGTGCGGAGCGGTTCGTAACTATACTTGAAAATGGAAAAATTTTTATGGTAAAAACCGTAATATTGAATAAAGCTTCTGCAAATTAAAAGATAAGTCAAGGAATATATTCTGGGGTATATTGAAATCATATTCTGCATATGATATAATGCCAGTAGGCAAAAAGAGGAACGGTTACATCATATGTACACCAAGCGAAAACCCCAGAGCGGTCACTCTGGGGTTTTCTTTTGGGCTAATTGTCATCATCATCATTACTATCTAACCACTTGCAAACGAGGTGGCAAACCACGCCTGCCGCGACAGTAACTAAAAAGGAACTTATTACATCGTACAATATGTACACCCCCTTTCCGTTGCCGGATTGGGTATGACAACAAGGAAATTTTAACATATCTTTTTTATCCATACAATAACAATAGCTTATTGCAAATATGCATAATACAGGAGGATGATATCATGTTCACCATCGGAATCTACCCACGTAAATCTATATACCGCGACAATAGCGACTCTGTCAGTGTACAGATCCAATTATGCAAAGATTATGCCGGTATTATCTTTAAAGATAAGGAAATTGAGTTCAAAATCTACGATAAAGATGAGGGATTCTCCGGTAAAAATATGAACCGCCCCAGCTTTCAGGAATTGATGGAAGACGTTCAAAACGATGTTCTGGATGTAGTTATGGTCTATAAATTGGACCGTATCAGTCGAAATGTTCAGGAATTTTCCGCTATGTACGATATTTTTCAGCAGCATAGCGTCTCCTTTGTCTCTGTAAAGGAATCTTTTGACACAACGACGCCGATGGGGCGCACTGTAATGTATATTCTGGCTGCTTTTGCACAGCTTGAACGTGAAAACACTTCCGAACGTGTTACAGACAATATGCAGGCATTAGGTGCATCCGGGAAATGGACCGGCGGGAAACTACCCACAGGAATGACTTCTGTGCGCCGGAAGATAGGGCAAAAAGAGCATTCCTACCTTATGGTCGATAAAAATACTATCTGGCTCGTAAAAACGCTCTATGAATTAATTTTGCAAGGTTATCCGATAACAAAAATAGAACGCTACTGCCGCGACCACGGAATCAAGAGTCAATCAGGCAAATTTTTAAATACTTCTCAAATACATAATATCATTACAAATCCGGTCTACTGTCAAAACAGCATAGAAGCATATTACTATTTTCAGGATTTAGGCTGCACACTGCCGGACGCTGCGCTTTTTGATGGAAAAAAGGGGCTGATTGGCTATGGTAAGACCAAAACAGGAAAGAAGTCGCAGAAAAAACAGGATAAATCAGACTGGACGATTGCTATTGACATTCATGACTATGTAATGCCTGCAGCCGACTGGATAGCTGCACAGAACCGTCTTGGAATCAATAAAATGCTCCGGACTGCAAAATATGACTGTGGCATATTGAAAGGTGTTATACGCTGCGAATGCGGCGCGCGCATGGATGTAAGGACATATACGAAAAACGGACTCCAATTTTCATACTATTACTGTACAGACATGTTTCGGCAAGGAAAAGGGAAATGCAATACAGGTTATGTGCGAATAGAACAGGTTGAGAAAGCGTTTTTAAAAGAGCTTCGTAAAATCCGTTTCAATCCGGATGGCTTCAAACTCCGTCCGGATGCTTCCGGCTCTCTGCAAAGCATCTCTTCTCTTAAAGAAGAATTAAAACAGGCACAGACCTCCATCGACAACCTGACTGCTGCCCTGGCAAATGCTATGGACTCTCCTGCTGCCTCCTATATCATTGCTAAGATAGAGGAACTGGATAAGCATAAGAAAACGCTTGAAAGCAACCTGCGCAAAGCCACGCTTCAGGAGAATGCAAATAAGTCACTCGAAGAAACCGAGACTGCTATCTATGAAAATATCTGTTACCTATTGGATAACTTTGATTCTATAGCCTATACCGGGAAAAATGAACTGATTCGCAGAATCATAAAGACATGTGTTTTAGATGAAGACAGCCTGCGCATTATTTTTTAATGCACAGGCTCTATATTATATCTATATGGGTGTGCCAATCTGCCCCATCATGTCATGCCCAAGATGCGGTCTTGCGTAGCCGTAACTTCTGGATGAGCCGAAATCATCATAATGACTGTATTCAAATCCTTTTGCAATCGGAGAAAAGGCTTTCAGTCCATAGGTATCCTTCCACTCTGTCACGCCTGTGTCTTCTCTTTTCGTTTCTATAGAATATTCCCCTACCATACCACCAAGCACTGCGCTGTAGGCTTCGTAATAGTAGTCATAATATTCCATATCCTTAGTCAGTTTTTTCATTGTTGTTTCACCGGAGCGCAGCTTATCCGCCGTCTCCTGTAACTGTTTGGCGCTGTCTTTTCCGAATTTTCCGCCGCCTCTTGTACCGACATAAGCAAGCAGTTCTATCCAGTCCACATGCACATCTTCCTGATAGGATGCCACGTCCAGCTCATAGGCTTTACCAAGCGCTTCACTCGTAATATTAAAGTCCACCCATTTAATGAAATTGCCGTCCGCCGATACTTCTACTGCTTCCCCATTCTCATCCGCTTCATTATATACTATATTGTCCTCCGCCCGTTCTTTTGTACGGAGTTCCTTGAGCAGACAGGCACAGATAAGCGCTGTCAGCAAAATAAGTTCCGCCCTGATACCCCATTTTACTTTCTTCATATATTATCCCGCTTTCCTCTCACCCTGATTTTATTTACGCGGCAATGAGTCAGGCAGACGCAAATCATCCATTTGGCGAATGCCGCGTTGGGTAAGGTTCCTCGACAATATATATGAAAAAAATCAAGAAGCTATGCCCGTTTCCGGTACACGAACTCCCTCTGTATTACAAAACTTACGAAAAACAGGAAAATATCCACCGGCATTTTCACCAATACTTCATACCCTCCTGTCACGGCATAAATCGCATTAACTAAAAATGCACTGCATAACATCTGGCAGACTGCCAAAAGACAATATTTAACGGCAGTCGCCATAATACCGGCACTGCTCTTAAATACCACTTTATAATTTAACATAAAATTATAGACTGCCGAAATAATCCTTGCCAACACGGTCGCCGCAATAATGTAAGGCATCCCTTTCCAAAATCCTGATGCAGACTGCAAAACCCCGCAGAAAAAGTGAAACAGCAGTAAGTCCAACACGCTGGAGGATAAAGATGAAAACAGAAATTTGCCGAATATCATATAAATCCTGATAGAATCCTTGATAGGATTAAAATGACTTGTCTTATTTTCTTCTATATAAATAGTTTCTACCGGCACTTCTATCATCGGAATTTCCAGATTCTTTGTCTCAATCAGCATATTTGTCTCGTACTCAAACCGCTCCCCTTTTACATTCATCAGCGTTTCCATGTAAAAAGCTGGAATCGCACGAAGCCCTGTCTGTGTATCGGAAACGGAAAGTCCGACCAGATAGCGGAATACCTTTCGGGTACATTTATTCCCGAAGCTGGAACGTGCCGGTACGTCTGAAGCATCAAAATTACGGCATCCGAGAATCAATGCTTTCGGATTCTCCGACAATTTTCTCATACAGGCAAGAATATCCTGTGGTGTGTGCTGACCGTCCGAATCAGCTGTCACACAGCCGCAAAGAGCAGGAAAATGAAGCAGACAGTAATTAAAAGCTGTTTTCAGCGCCCTTCCTTTTCCCAAATTGACTGCATGAGTCAGCAATGTGCAGCCATCTGTTTTTTTCACCTGTTCAAATAATTCCCGATAAGAGTTTCCGCTCCCGTCATCCACAACAATGATATGAATTATTCCTGCGTTTTTTAGCTGTTGCAGTAATGTCAGCAGTTTTTCATCCGGTTCATACGCGGGTATGATGACCGGGATGTCGTAATAAGAAGACATAAAGTGTCCCTCGCTTTATTAGTATATATATGGGTGAAAGTGCTTGGTTGCGCAATCTGCTTCTCTCAATTTACAGGCACCAGCCGCATCTGTCCTCCATCATCCTCAATCCGATACAAAACCCCGCATCGGAAAGAATCAGCCGCCTCATCCATCATCGGCGCAAACACGGAATTTGCATCTGCGTCAGTCTCCTCCACATAAAGATAAAATGCATGCGAATCCCTGATTTCCTGTACCATCCAGTCTGTTACGGCATCGTCCAGATTCACGCTTCTGTAAACAACCGACACCGGAGAAGCCTCCATGTTCGTGTAGCTGTTTTTCACCCACCGCGGTGTATCATCTCTTTGAATATAACACACTCTCGTGCTGTTTTCCATTCCCAGTATTTGTATAGACTGTAAAAAAGAAGCAGCATCCTCATCTATCATATCCGCTCTTTCTGCCAACCGCGCCTGAACACTGCCGCGATACCCGATAAGTCCCTCATAGCCTGTCCTCCATCCCGCCGTCAATGCGATAAATGCCAGAAAACACAGGCTGGAGCCATAGCGGCGCAACAGAACATGTTCGGAGTTCTCCCAAATCTGCCCGCCGCACGCTAACCAGATATTTGCCAGAAAAATCAGCGTCCCAATAGTAAACGGCGCACCATAGCGTTCTATGGAAGAAATCATACCGGACGCCTCCAAATACTGTGTTTCCATAGCAAAAATGGTGATATGGGCAAGGAAAATAACCGCATAAAAAACTGCTCCGCTGATAACGGTAAACCACAAAACCAGTTTTCCCTGCTTCCTTGGCATTAGATTTTTACGGAAAAAGAAAATGACAAGCACACAGACAATAATATAAAAGCTAAGCGGCGTCAAATCCAGCACAAAACTTTTTTCTTTATGTAACGGCGAAGATACAAACGCTTTTAAAAATGCCTTTGCAAAGTCTCCCGTATAACCGGAAATACCGTATTCATCCGTTGTCATATATTTTACCGCAGTCGTTGTTGTCTTAGCTACACGCCGCATCAAAAGACAGAAAAGCATCCAGCTTCCCCCGCTTAGGAAGGGCGCTATACAGACTAACAGCAGCTTTATCTTCTCCTTTTTCGGTACCTTTACCTTTTCCCCATCTGCGGAATGAAAATGGTATACTGCCAAAAAGACCAGTCCGAAAACCGCCCAGATAAAGCCGACGGATTTTACCAGAACAAGCACCGCCAGATACAGCGCCAATCTTACATAATAAAGGCTGTCCGCTTTTCCTTTTCTGTCCGTTACCGCATACAAAAAGCTTCCGTAAATACACGCCATTGTCAAATCCGCACAGAATCCGTCATAGCCGTACACTTCCGCGATGCTTGGCAAAAACCATAACGACAATGCTACCAAGAGAAACAGAAATATATTTTTCCCTTTTATCTTTTTAAGAAGCGGCAGCATAAAAGCAAGGTTCATGACATAGTAACCTGCAAATGCAAGCCCCTCATGAAAAACAGCAGGATCAAAATGCAGAAACCACCACTTTATCAACTGCGTAGTCGGTGGATAATCCCCAAACTCCGGTGCAACGTTTCCATATTTTCCCGCAAAACCATCCAAATAATACAGGGATTTTACGTCTGTTGCCCAAAAGTTAATGTCATCCCACCATGTCACTACCTTTTGCGAGGTACACAAAACAACAACAACAAGAAGCAAAACCGCCGCAATAAATGACGGTTGTGTCACATTTTCCAAGCACGTTTTGACAAACGCTTCTCTTTTCTCTTTTTTCCTGCCCGGATACCAGATAAAAAAAGCTGCTATCACGCCAATACCAATGCCATCTATCCAGGAAAGATGATGCAGAAACGCAAGTACATAAAGAACAAGCGCCAACATGCAAAGAAGCATCGGAAGCATCTCCACCAGACTTTCTTTCCAAAACCAGGAAAGCATTAATAAACAAAGAAAAAGTGCTAAAATATGAACAACCGCCATAATTCCTCCCATACCTGTACATAAAAACATCACCCTGCCAGTTATGACAGGGTGAAAATTACCAATTATTAATTAGTTCTCCGGCTCAATCAAACCGTAAGTATTCCCTTTTCTCTTATATACTACATTGACCTGATTTGTCTCAGCATTGTTGAAAACGAAAAAGCTATGTCCGAGTAATTCCATCTGTACACAGGCATCTTCCGGATACATCGGCTTAATGTCGAATTTCTTCGTCCGGATAATCTGCACTTCTTCCTCATCCACAAATTCTTTTTCCAGATATTCCTGTTTGAAAAAGCCTGCCGCCTGCTGTCTGTCTGTCAGTTTCGTCTTATATTTCTTCAACTGTCTCTCTATGATTTCTTCTACCAAATCAATGGAAACATACATATCGCTGCTGACCTGCTCGGAACGAATGATATTGCCTTTCATCGGAATGGTCACTTCTATCTTCTGCCTGTCCTTTTCAACACTTAATGTAACATGTACTTCTGTCTCTTCGGTAAAATATTTCTCAAGTTTTCCGATTTTATCCTGTACTGCTGTCTTTAATCCCTCTGTTACGTCAATGTTCTTCCCAACAATTATAAATTTCATGGCACTCATCCCTTTCATTGAATTATATCATAAACTCGAAAGCTCGTGCTTACGCACTTTCTGTTTGACTTCGTCAAACGCTTTCTCGTTATATGCTTAAAGGAAATCTTCGATTTCCTTAGAAAAACAAATGCCGCTTCGCGTCGCTTGTTTTTCTCTTGCAATCATTATATCATAGTAAGGTAAGAATGCCAACATCAATATTCTACTACCTTTGCGCTCAATGCCTCTTCGGGAATTGTAATATCGGAAATACCATTGTAGTTAGAGCATGTCATTACTACTTCCATTTTGGAAACGCTTATGGAATAACTTTCTCCATGCTCGCGCAAAGTCTCAGCAACTGCTGCCATTAAAACATCTATAACCTCTGTCATATCCATCTCATACTGTACTATATAATAAGTTTCAGCATCAACATATACATAAGCAACAATCTCTCCCATTCCGTCTAACATGCTATAAGCATTATTTGCGGAAAGACCAATGGAAGAAAGCCGCCCCAATGCGCCTGAATTTCTAATCGCCTCTTTCATCTCATCACCTGTCATGGTATAAGAATATTTATACACATCTGTTCCGTTTAACTTCTCCGTTCCCTCCAATACATATCCGGAAGTATCGCCTATTTGTGCTTCCATGCTGCTCATTACATTGTATTCATCCAAATCAAACTCGGAAACCGGCGTAGCAAACCAGTTTGTTCCGTCAGACATATACATCATGTAGTTACCGTCCTCATCCATATCTGCGTAAACGCTTACGAACTCGCTTTCTTCTTCTCCCGTACTCATTACTTTCACATTCGCTTCCATTTCCATTTTGATTTTAAGCGGGTCGGTCATACATTCCATATCCGCAATTGCCACGCTCTCAATGGATTCTTTCTGACCATCAGCCTCTGCTGACATATCCATATTCATTACCATTTGCATTTTCATACTGGTAGCTTCAGCCATTCTCTTTAAAGCTTTTTCAATTAGATTTTCCGCCTCAGCCTTTTCTTCTTCGGCTTTCTTTACTTCTTCAGCTTCTTTCTTTGCTTTTTCAGCTTCTTCCTTTGCTCTTTCAGCTTCCTCATTCTGATCTGTCTGTCCGGCATCTGTCGTTGTATCAGCAGGTGCAGATGTAGATTTACTGTCATCGCTGCCGCATGCTGTAACAGATACTGCCAATGCTGCTGTTAAGAATAATGCTAAAAACTTTTTCTTCATAGTTTCTCTCCCTCGCCTGATTCCTTAATTACCTAGATGATAATAACACTTTTTATTGCTTTGTCAAGCAAAAAGGACAATCGCTAATACCGATTGTCCTTGTACTCTTTTTGTATATCTGCTATCTGTTCTGATTAGAAAATTCTTCTAATAGACAGAATGGAACGATATGTTGCACTAGAAACGATAATACCTGTTCTGGATGTAGATGCATGAACAATCTGTCCGTTTCCGACATAGATCCCAACATGACCTGAATAACAGATAATATCACCCGGCTGAGCATTCTCAATGCCGTTTACAGTAGCGCCTACGCTTCTATCTGCTGATGATGAGTGCGGCAGGCTGACACCGAAGTTATTATATACACTCATAACAAATCCTGAACAGTCCGTACCGTTTGTCAAACTACTTCCGCCATATACATACGGATTACCGACAAACTGCAGCGCATAATCCACAACTGCCTGACCGGAAGCATTTCCGCTTGGCGGTGCATATGTCTTCCCATTGCTGCTTTCGGAAGAAGAACTTCCTGACGATGCTGCTCTTTCCGCTGCTTTCTTCTTAGCCGCTTCCTGTGCCGCTGCTCTTGCTGCCTGCTCTTTTGCAAGTCTTGCCTCTTCTTCTGCCTTGGATTCCGCTTTTACAAACTCGGTAGATAATGTTACATAATCCGTAGATACATAACCATCACCTTCCTCGATATTAACTTTTACCCATCCGTCTAATTCTTCCGTAACAATCAGCTGGTCTTCAATCGGAACCATACCGATTATCGATGCATCCGTACTGGGCTGTTCCCGTACATATAATGTTGTCGTTGTTACGGTTGCAATTCTGGTTCCAACCGCTTTGGCAAGTTCTACCGCACCATCGCCGGTTACACAAAATTCTGCTTTTACATAACCATCTACGGAACCTGAACTGATTTTATACCATCCGTCAACCTCTTCTATAAAAGTACCGACTGACTTATCATAAAGTTTACCGATGATTTCACCCTCTTCACTCGGCATGCTTCTGACATTTACATAATCATTTACTTTGGCAATTACAAGACTCTTAAAGCCCTCTTCTTCTTCACGAAGCCTTGCCGCATTGGACGCTTCCCGCAAATCCTTTGTATAACCTTCGCTGACAACAATTGTTCTTTCAATCTCCTTATTCGATATCGTAGACTGTGTATTGCTTTCCAACATACCGCCAATCGGAATCTCTGTCTTACCTTTCACGGCAATTTCTGCGGTAGAAGCCGTTAAATCACTGCTGGCCTCTCTTTCCACATCTTCCTTTATATCAGAAAGAGAAGTTGACGTCTCAGCCGGAGCTAACGAATAGTCAATTCCTGCCGATGGTAAAACGGAACTTAATGATTCAGATGCGTGTGCTGATAATCCCGTGCCGGAGAATGTCATAACCGCTGCCATTGCACAGGCTGCAATTCTCAAGCTTTCTCTTTTCATAGAATAACCAAACCTTTCTCTCAACCTGTGACATTTGCGCCATCGGGTTGATTTATTTCATTTGTTACAAAATTGTTACATCTTTTGAAATAATATAACACCAACAAAAGCCTTTGTCAACTACAGCATCTGCAAAAAATTCAAAAAATAATACTATTTCTTGTGCAATTTGTCATAATTGTTAAATTTATTTAACATTTTCTTCTCATATTTTAGCGTTTCATGGGTAAAACCATAACCATTTCTTTTCATAATACCACCAGTTATCCGTAATCTTTTCTGTCCGGTAGTAGTACCTCCCAAAGCCTTCTATTGTATATTCAAATTCCGTTTCTTCTATTTCATTTACCCATACTACATTCACGGGTTCATCATTTTCAGTATAATAAAATCCATAGTCATAATCACTCCATAAAAAAGAGAAATTAGATACAGGACTGATATAAAATTCCACACTCCCATCTCCAGATATTTTTGAAACCGTCAGTAAATTAAAGGTCTTAAACATTCTATTTACATTTTCATCCTCCAAATCCTGATAATAGATTTCAGTAAATAATAAGTCATCGTCATCCTCGTCATTCTCACTGCAAGTAAGCATCTCATCCTCATCTAAGTTTTTTGCAATCTCCAAAAGTTCCTCTTCATGCTTTATCACTTTGGAACTTACTATTTTTTGTGTCATGTGCTGCGTCTGATTTTTACCGAAATGCAGAAAGCATATAACAGCTATCAGAATAGCAGCTATCGTAACAAGCAGAATCCCGATCAATATCAGTAAAATATTTTTTCTTTTTTTACCCTGTTTTTCCGGCATCTTTGTTTCCTCTCATCCTTATCTGTATATTTTCATCATAACATAAAACCCGTGGTCTTGCGACTACAAACAGCCAACACTTCTTTTGAGGCATAAAGAAATCGCCACCTTCAAAAGTGACGATTTTAAAAAATTTTTTGTAATTAGTGAATGAGCCAGCCATAATTCTTACGGCAATCTTCCTGTTTTCTACCATACACTATACCTCTGCAATCACATCATCAAGATAGGCGTCCAGTTCATCAAGAGTGCATCCTGCCCTGCCAGTCATTCTATCCTCTTCTACGGCAAGTAGTTCCTCCCTAAGTTTTGACATTTTTTCCCATCTATTGTAGGTGTCAATGTCCATGACAACACCTCCTGTATTTTTCGATAGCAGTATTCTACTCATTTTATACCACCAAATCAGATATCTGAATCATTGTATCATACTTTGAATTTACAAACTCATAATTAGTTACCCCACCGTTTCTCTATATCCCGTTCTTTGCTTTGCTGTCGTTAAAAAGGCAGATTTCAATTTCCCTTTGTGCCTTGACTGCATTCTTCTATATGGGTTATATACTCCTCTAAGAATTGTAATTTCAGCTCTATATCTGTTTTAGAAGTAGCTGCAACGGCAAACTGTAATATTTCTTTTTCATTCCAACCGTTTATTTCTTTATAACGTTCAGCTAATGCCGATAATCTTTCCTGTGCATCGTTATCAACAATATAAGTCACTTCATAAAACTCCATTTTACGAGTTATCCCCTTTCAAAATATTACTTGTCATTTATCGCTTTAGTGCTTACTCCTTTATTTATAGTGTCTTTATCCGAACACTATTATTGCACTAATTTTATTAGGATAATGAACACAATGCGAGTATTTGTTTTAAAAGGTTGTGAAAAGAATGATAAAATACGAACGTTTATGGAAAACCATGAAAGAGAAAAATATTACACAATATGACCTCTATACGAAATATAATGTAAACCGTTCTCAACTAGACCGACTGAGACACAATAAAAATGTACAGGTCAACACAATCGATAAACTATGCAATATTCTTCATTGCAATGTTGAGGATATCATGGAACATTTTGAAGATGACAACCTTTTTTGATAACAATGTTCGTTTTTGACTTTTTCCTTGCTGCTTAATATTATAAACAGAAGAGAGCAAAAACATTCTGCATTTCTTTACCGCTCATATCGGTGCTGATTTTAAGTTATTTTTCTATCCGACAAAATAAAAACAGGGAAAACAATCTGAAAAGGTTATTTCCCTGCTTCATAGTCATAATATAAAATTTACTGCTTTACACTGTCTGAAGCCCTGCAAGTTGCTCGACTTCCGCCACACTAAGTCCCGTATCTTCTGCAATTTCCTCAACTGTCTGTTTCCCTCTTTTCAATAGTTTCAATGCTGTCTGCTTTTTTGCTTCACTAATGCCCTGACTCTTTCCTTGCTTTATTCCCTGATTTATTCCCTGATTTAAAATGGATCTTGCTTCTGTTTCAATCAACGCTCCGCCCATAATATCACCTACACCTTTCTGCACATTCTCATATTTCTGTGCAA
>CAZKOR010000004.1:0-53879 GCA_964554405.1 uncultured Bacteroides sp.
CATATGCCTCCTTCAATTCAAGATTATATTCATCGCACTTTGACGGTTCCTCATAAGATTCTATATTCTCATAAACCGTATTTTCCCTTATGATGTCATAGCAATGGTTTATAAGTATTCTTGTCATCCATGTTTTAAAGAATTCCGGCTTTTTAAGTGTATATAACTTTTCCCAACAAGTAAGAATTGTGTCTTGAAGAGCATCTGCTGCATCTTCTTCATTCATTAGAATTGCAATGGCAGTTCTATACATATCCTTCATATAAAACTGCATTAATTCGGTAAATGCGTCTTTATCATGCCTCTGCGCCTTCTTTACCCAAAACTTTGTTTCACTGCTTTTCATTAGCTTTCTCCTACGCGCGTATGATTGTAAAACAAATACAAGCGTCCTTCATTTTGTTTTACAATCATTAGACGTTAAATATTTCCTTTTGGTTTCAAAAGCACCGGAAGAATATTTACCATTGTTATCGTCAACATGTATGTTATAATAAACACAAGCCTGACGGCTAGTGTTACACAAGCTGGCAAAAATCCACCACACAAGGAGTTTATCATATGTACCCGAACAGAGAAGAAGCAAAAAAACTATTGATTGATGCGGAAAAAAATAACCCCGGAGCATGGGTTACGCACAGTGAGAATGTCGCATTCTGCGCGGAGCGGATTGCGAAAGAATGTCCTGATTTGAATGTGGAAAAAGCATATGTCCTGGGTCTTTTACACGATATCGGCAGAAAATTCGGCGTCAAGCATTTCGGGCATATTTATGACGGATACAGGTACATGACAGAATTAGGTTATGATGAAGTGGCAAGAATCTGTATTTCCCATTCCTTTTCCATCCAGAGAATTGAAGATTACATCGGTAACTTTGACGTAACCAAAGAACAACAGCAAATCGTCGCAGATTATCTGAATACAATGGTCTATGACGATTACGATAAATTAATTCAGTTATGCGATTCTATCGGTGCCGCCGACGGCGTCGTTTCCATGGAAGAACGAATGGGAGATGTCAAACGAAGATACGGCTCTTATCCGCAGGATAAATGGGAGAAAAACCTTTCTTTAAAAGAGTATTTCTCCCAAAAGACAGGAAAAGACATCTACTTACTCTTCCGATGATTCATTTCCTTTTTGCGATTCCGCTAATAACTTTCTGCCCTCTTCGCTCACCTCTACCGTGTCGATTCTGACAAGGCTGCCTGCGCCGGCAGAAGCGATGATTTCCTGATTTCCTTCTACGCCGTTTTCATTTTCGGTTTCTTTTCCGGCTTCAATTCTTTCCTGTGTTTTTTCATATTCCTCTCTGCGTTTTTCATCTGCTTTAAGACGCTCTTCTTCCAGTTTCTCTCTTGCATCTTTCGCATCTTCTTTCATGCCCTCATCCGCAAGTGTTTGATAATTATCTGCTTTTTTTGCAAAATCACCGGCATACCCCATTGCACGCTCCATCGCTCCAAAATCATCTTTCCGTCTGGCTTCTTTATACGCGCGCATTGGCACATCCACCATTTTCATATTCATTCCCGCACCGATTAAACCTTCCATTGTTTTCGTCTGCATCTTAATATTCCTCTCTTTCTCTTTATTTTTCATTTCGGCACGCTTTTCCGCTGATATTATGATAATGTATCAAACAGTCAGTTTACTGTCATATGCGGCAGCTGACACAGCTACCGGCATGGGAATCAATATGGAAAGATAAAATATATTCTCTTTTATTTCAACATCCATCGTTCCGTGGTATTGCTGCACTACATCTTTTATATTAAGAAAACCCAATCCATGTTCTTCCGGATTTCTCTTGCTGCTATATTCCAGTTTCTGGATATCACGCATATCTGTACTGTTTCTTATCTCAAGCAAAAAACATTTCTTTACCGTTTTCGCATACATCATAAGAACACGTGCCTCCCCATCCGGTATTCTTTCACACGCTTCTATTGCATTATCTAATGCATTTCCCAATAATACGCACAAATCATAGGTGTCAACCGGACCTTCCGGCGTAATCTTCATATCGCATTCCCATGAAATATTATTTTCTTCCGCCAGTTTCCGTTTTTGGCTAAGCAGCGCGTCTATCGCGGTATTTCCTGTAATCTCTTCACCTTTTTCCATATCAGCTGCTATTTTTAACTGCCGAAAATAACTCTTCATATTCTCCCACTCTTTCTTTTCCAAAAACCCCTGCAATGCTATGACATGATTCTTAAAATCATGCCTTACCCGCTCCATCTTTCGATACTGTTCCTCTAACATTCGATATGACATAATCTGGGCTTGGTAGCATTCTTTTTTCTTTTGTTCCAGATAGATTCTGTGCATTCCAAATACATAGAACCCCGCCGCAAGCACCGCCAATAGTGAAAAAACAAAACTTCCTCCATAGCTGAAAAGCTGATCATAATATAAATCCCAGTCTCCGCTGCTTCTGACCATAATGCCCTGTTCCGCACCCATAATTATGATATCAGATAAGATCACTAATACAAAAAGAGGAACAGATGTTATGATATACCACTTACTCATCTTATCCTCGAAAATCCGAACGCAATACTCCGATAAACGCCGGATAATCATAACGCCAATCACATATGTTATAAAAATCGTCACATAGCCGAATACTGTATCGGAAGCAAGCACCGGCTGCACCTCTTTTTTTATCACATGTAAAAAAAGAAGCTCTGTCATCGAAAAAAAAGAGAAGAAAATGTCCAATACAAACCGCTCGACAAATAGCAATATGGAAATCGCCAGTATTTTTTTCTCCCTGCCACCCTGAAACAGCAGCCATACAGGACATATGAAAATAGGATAAAACATTATACGAAAAACAAAGCGGACATCATAGTATTTCGCATATAGCGCCCTATATATCATAATAAGCGCAAAAAGAATTACGGTAAACAACGCTGCTTTCTTCTTTGAACATCCTAAAATCTTTCGGTAAAATCCGGCATATGCCGTTATTTCCGCCAAAAGACACAATGCCATCACCAATTCTTCCATAGAACCGCTCCTTTCTCTATTCCTGTAACCCCGTCTTTCGCATATAGGCAAGGAATTCTTTTCCGAACGCTTCATAACGTCTCTTCGCTATCATAATTCTTTCGCCGTTATCCAGAATCAGCTCCTGCTTTGTATAGCTGTTGACATATTTCAAATGCACGATATAACTCTTATGACACCGGAAAAATGCCTTTCCATAAAGCATCTTTTCCAAATTCCCTATCTGCTCATAATAAGTAACGACTCCGTCTGTCGTATGCACATCGACTGTCCTGCCTTTTACTTCAAAATAGCATATGTTATCCAAAAATACTTTTATCTTTTGTCTCTCTTTGTTTATCATAATAAATTCCTGCGGCTGGCTCCTACTCTGCATGAGCAGTTTTTGCAGTATCCTGCTCACTTTTTTCTCATCCACCGGCTTTAACAGATAGGAAACGGCATCCACATCAAATGCTTCCAGCGCATACTCCCTGCTGGAAGAGATAAAAACAAAATTCCCCTGATAGTTCTTTTTTTCCAGCATAAGTCTTGCTGTCTGCATCCCGTCCGGCTCACTCATCATAATGTCCAGAAAAACAATGTCAAAATCCTCCACAGTCTGCAATAGTGCCTTTCCGCTGTGAAACTGGTGAATCGTATAAGGCGCTTCCAGCCTGTTTAAAATCTTTTTGATAATCCCCTCTATATAACAGCACTGCGCTATTTCATCATCACATATTGCAATACAAAACATATCAATACCCTCTAAAAAAGAACCGGCATCTTTGCCGGTTCTTAACAGCTTATATTTCTTTTTCTTACAATAACCAGTTTCCCAATAAACTGGTATTATATGTATTATTCATTACATTACTATACGCCGATGAGGCCAGCGCTCCCAGTCCGGTAGCATTGGTATAGCCTAATGTACTCGCTAAATACGGAGAATATCCCAAATAATTAGAAAAACTGCTTCCGTTTGTTGCACCGCTAACTAACATCTGCATCATATAGCTTTGCAGTCCCGACTGCGTCATTTCGTAATCCGTCTTCGTCTCCTCTTTTATCTTACTCATAACGGATGTTTCCCACTCCGGGTCCTCTTTCATCTTCTCCAAGGCTTCCCTGATGATAATATTGCCCGCCCAAGTGTTACTGTAGTTTAACGGCGTCGTCTTATTTGCCAATGCCTTCTGCATTGCAGACGCATAACTTGCAGCGCCTGTCTTGCCCACGCCAGCCGTACTGCTTGTATTATTATTTGTGTTTGTATTTGCAGTGCGAATACTATAATCAAAAGAAGGGACTCTTTCCGCTCTTTCGGCCCCAAGTGAATTAATGTACATAGTTTTTCCTCTTATATCGATAGTATATTTTCAAATCACGAGTTTAGACAAAATAAACAAAACGGGGTTCAGAATGCAGTGGCAATTCACCCCTTATTTGTTTATTTTGTCCAACCTCTGATTTTGAAAGAGATTCTTTATCTAATATAGCACAAAACGCCGGATTCGACAAGAGTATGTCTCTCAATGTAATGAAATGTTCCGAAAATGCTATAAACGGATATATTGGCGGTCTAAAAGGATATTCCTTTTGTACTATCTCTCTTGCTCCATTTAGCTCCCCTCTTTATTTTCCTTTTCTTATATCTATCGATTCGGGTAGCAAAAGGCATATTCGTAGGTGTATGCCTGCAGATTGCACAAACTGTTCTCGAAGTTGTCGTGTGTAGGAATATGAGATTTTCTTAATATTCCGTCTTAAGTTCAGCAATTTCAGGACACGGATGTCCTGAAAAGCCCGCATTGAGCCCGGATGGCGAATGGCGGGCGGTTGCGTTCACTCCTCACAGCTACCTCGGAATATTTAGAAAATCCATATTACGCAGCTCGACACAAAAGGACAGATTGGGCAATCTGCCGACATACACTTATGAATCGCCTTTTAACACCCCAATCATTGCTATTTTTATCGAACAAAACCTGATTTTTCTTTATGTACGTTCCAACATTATACAATAAGGAGCATCACCGATACCGCCACACACTCCCCCTCCTGCTCTATCGCAAACGTACCGAAATATTTTTCCGTCACCGTCCTGACATTTTTTAATCCCAGACCGTGTATCTGTCCATTATCTTTATCCGATGCCGGAAGCCCGTTTTCTCCTATGGATAATACTTTATCACAGGAATTGCGCACCGTTATCAGATACGCATTTTTCTTTCTGGCGGAATGAATCGATACCGTCTTATCCTGTAATTTTGACTGAAAAGCAGCCTCAAAGGCATTCTCCAACAGATTTTTTAAAATAATGCTGATATCAAACACGTCTATCCCCGCATCCGGCAAAAACGAAAATGCTGAACGGAATGTAATGCCCTTCTGCCTTGCTTCCCTGTCTTTTTCATTTATAATAACATCTGTTACAGGATTCCCCGTCTTTATCGTAAAATCAAACTGCTCTGTCGTCTTCTGCATAGTTTCGAGATACTGCGCTGCCTGCGTGTACTGTTCTTTCTCCAATAACTGCCCTATCACATGCACATGGTTATTCAGATCATGCCTGATGCCCCGGATTCCCGTATAGATGCGCTCTACTTCCGCAATATGGGACTGCATATCCTGTATCTGGTTCTGCATGGCAATCCGGCTCTTTTCCTCTTCCTGCCGCTTTCTTAAATTTTGAAAAAGATAAAATACCACTACAACAGCCGCCAAAGATATTAAATAACACACCATAAGCAAAACAGCTATCGCTCTATAGGAAGTATAAAAATCAGTTGTTTCTTTCCCCGCTTCCATGAGAAAAAGTTTGTCGTATGCTTTCCGCAGCAAACGAACACTGAACCCTACAGCAGACGGAATCAGTAAAATTGCAATTTCTTTCCACTCATACCGACCGTTCCTGTCATAAAATGCCTTATTGATAAAATGTACTGCAATCAATATAAGCGCTATTTCTATCGCATACATCATGACAACAAAAAAGTTAGAGACACAAAAATATATTCTCCACCCTTCGGGAGTTGCGTAATTTACCCGCAATATCATGATTTCCCATGCTTTTTCCGTAAAAATCTTGTATAACTCCACTGCGGCAAGTATTGACAAATCACGTATCGAATAGAAAACCAGAACAAGGTAAACCTTTATCGGAAAACGGGAATAACCTGTATCAGAATTTTTCCTTTCCCAGTAAAACATGGTAAGAAGAACCGCGCCGCTTGCCACTGCATAGGCAATCATAGCGCCCATATAGACTGGGATATGATATTGCACCACAAGCACAATAAAATATACCGCGCCTATCGACAACAACTGTTTTTTTTCCTTATAAAAATCTCTGCATAACAGGCAGAGACAAACTGTTCCCAGAATGAGTTCTATATAATCAATAACGGTTGTTGCTATATAGTAATATAATTCACTTACTTCCTCTGCCATACCCTGCCCTATCTGTCATCTTTCCTTGCATATTGAAAATAGCGTTTCACAAATTCCTCATACTTTTGCTTTGCCATAATCACGTTCTGCCCGTTTTCCAGCGTTATGCTTGTTGCATTATATCTCGATACATAGCGAAGCTGTACAAGATATGCCCGGTGCGGTCTGAAAAAATCCTCTCCCAGCTCGTTTTCCAGGTCATTCATTTTCCCGTAAAACTCCAAATCCCCGTCTACTGTATGAAGAATAATCTTACGGTTAAACACTTCCGCATACATGATATCTTTTAAATATACTTTAGAAGTCACCCTGCCGCATTTAACGGATATGCTTTTCTCCTCTTCAGGAAATACTTTTCTTTCTCTTTCTTCACATTTTCTCACTGCGGCGTTTAACACTTCATAAAATTTCGCTTTCTGAAACGGTTTCACCAAATAGTGAAAAGCCTCTACGTCAAACGCCTGAAATACATACTCCTCTAACGCCGTGACAAAAATTAAGACAGCATTATTCCCCTTTCCCCGAAGCGTCTTCGCAGCATCCATACCGCTTACGCCCTCCATCTGAATATCGAGGAAAATGATATCAAATATCTCTTTGGACGCCAAAAGTTCTGAAGCTTTTTCAAATAAAAAAAGCGCTGTTTCAGGATAAAGCAGCTCTACTTTCTGTGCAATATCCTCTCTGATTAACTTTTCATCATCACAAATAGCAATTTTCATGTCAGTAACCATGCCTTTCCCTCAGCCCGCGGCATTTGTGCTCTTCATTCACACACCTGTTATGTTATTGCTATATCGGTCAAATCAAACTCTCATATGAGAAATATGCTGTGAAACGTCCTTTTTTTGATGCGAAATAATTTGTGCTGTGGCATTTTCATAATAAGGCAAAAAAAGACAACATCAGCCGCCAAGTGTTCCTCCGGGATATTCTATGTGTGAACCGAGACACTGGCGATACGTTTTACCGTACTCCTCCCAGAACTGATGTTATCAACAATATGAATATGACAAACTTAAGGAGCGCAGGTAGAAATCGTAATCTGCATATCTCCCTGTAAGTGAATTGCCCTATCCGCATAGGGTGAAGCGTAAACCGGATACTTTTTATCATTAATACTTAATGTTTTTCCGTTGGAGCGGATAACATCCTGATACCAGAACGCAGAATCTTTGGCAATTCTCTTTTGCGTTGTAAAATCAACATGTACAATACCAAACCGCTCCGTATATCCTTTATCCCACTCAAAGTTATCCAAAAAGGTCCAGAGGAAGTATCCCCTTACATCCACACCGTTGTCAACAGCCCTCTGCAATGCCGACAGATACAAATCCAAAAATGTTATTCTATTCGGGTCATGTACCTGACCATCCGATGAAACAATATCATGGCAGGACATACCGTTTTCCGTAATATATATAGGCAACTTATAACGCTCGTATAAGAATTTCACGCCCCAATAGAAGCATTCCGGCGTCACAGGCCAGTTTGCGGCGGTTTTAGGGTATCCCGGCTCTCTGTGGACATACTCTGGCTCTCCGTTTTCCCCGGCGCGAACCGCATATCCGTTATAAATATTCTGTCCCATAAAGTCAAGCGGTTGCGCTATTAATTTCATATCCTCTTCCGTAATCACAGGAAGATATTCTTTGAACTTCTGTAGACCTTCTTCCGGATACTTGCCTAAAATAACAGGGTCAGAAAACCACGCTACATTCCATGTCCAGTTATCTATCGGATTCCCAAAAGAAAATAATACTTTTCTTGCCGCTTCAATGTCCTCCGGACTTTCCGTTGCCGGATATGCCATGCCGCAGGTTGGCGCATAACCGATTTTAATGGGTCTTTTTGCATATTTTCTCAAATTAATAACTGCCTGTCCGTGTGCCCGTAAAGTATTATGGGCAATCTGAAACGTTTCCGCATAACTCATCTTTTTGCCCGGAGCATGTACACCGGAAAGATGTCCAAGACCCACAAAACACTGGGGTTCATTTAAAGTAAAGTAATATTCACACAAATCGGAAAAATTCTCGGCAATGACTCTTGCATACTCTCCAAACCACTGAATGATTTCCTCATTCAGCCATCCGCCCCTATCCTGCAATGCCTGCGGCAGTTCCCAATGATACATTGTCAGATACGGCTCTATGCCGTTCTTTTTCATTTCCGTAATCATATCCCGGTATAAAGTAACAGCCGTTTCATTAACTCTGCCTGTCCCCTCCGGCATAAGCCTTGCCCAGCTTACTGAAAACCGGTATGCTTTGATGCCAAGAAGACGCATCATCGCGTAATCCTCTTTATAACGGTGCATATTGTCGCAGGCAACGTAAGCGGTCTGTCCGTCCAGAATACGCCCCTCCTCGGTAAAAGTATCCCAAATCATTTTACCGCCGCCGTCTTCTGCATCCCTGCCCTCTATCTGATAAGCGCTGCTTGCCACACCCCAAACAAAATCATCTCTGAACATAGCCGATATATCTCCTTTTCACATATGGATAATATTTTAGAGTGTTAAATCTTCAACATTTACACCAAAACTAGACAACTTAGCAATAAGTCCTCTTAATTGATAATCAAGCTCTTTATTTTCAACATCACCATTTGCCTTTTTAATCCGCTGCAAATTCATATAATTATCAATTGTTACTGTAATCAATTCTTTTTCTGTCACCTCTTGTACCATCCTTTCACCGCCCTTTTATTGATAGTGTTTCTTGATACAATACTATTATAACGGACTTATTGAAAAGAGTAAAGCCTTTCATATGGCAAATCACTCTCTGGATTCCGGCAGACGCAAACGTAAAAATCTCTTGGCAAGCTGCCTTAGATTCAGAGGTAAAATGGGATAAATATAACTTTTATCAGATAACGTCTTATTGCAGACAATAGACAACACCAAAATAATAACAGCCGCTATATAACCATAGAGGTCGAACATTGCCGTCAAAATTAAATTCAAAATTCTCATAAATTTAAGCGCATATCCAAGCTCGTAGCTGGACTGCGTATAGTTTGCAATCGCAACGAAAGCCATATATAACATAACTTCCGAATTGAACCATCCGCTTTGCACCGAAAACTCGCCCAAAACAAGCGCAGCCATAACACTGAGCGGCGTACTTAACATATTCGGTGTATTGATTGCCGCAAGCTTCAGTCCGTCAATAGCAAGCTCTAATAATAAAAACTGCGCAATAAGCGGTATGTTGGAAGTCTCCTTTACCATAATAAAACGAAACGATTCCGGTATCCACTCAGGATTCTGCATTAAGAGCAAAAACGTCGGCGTGAGTAAATACGTTAAAATACCAATCAAAAAACGTGAAAGTCTCAGATACGTGCCCGTAATAGGCGGAAAATAATAGTCATCCGCCTCCTCCACTATATCAAAAATGGACGTAGGTACAATCATAGCAGAGGGAGAATTATCTACCAGAATAATGATATCCCCTTCCAATATCTGTGCAGACGCCGTGTCAGGCCGTTCCGTAAACTTAAATTTGGGAAACGGGTTAAACCAATTTCTCTGATACAAACATTCCGCAAGGCTCTCCTGATTCATGGTAAGCGCATCCACCTTGATTTCCGAAATTCTCTTCTTAATTTTATCAAGGAATTTATGGTCTACCCTGTTATCCATATAGCATAACACAATATCCGTTCTGGAACTTTTGCCCGCATTCATCATTTCCATCCGCAATTCGGTACTTCTGATTCTTCGGCGGATCAAAGCCGTATTAAAAACCACGGTTTCCACAAAACCGTCTTTGGAACCTCTAAGTGTCTTATCCTTCTCAGGTTCTGACACACCTCTTGCCGGATAAGTTCTTGAATCAATCAGTATACATCTGTCATACCCATCGATAAAAAGCGCAAAAACGCCCGATAAAATATTATAAAAGATATCATCCCACTTATCTTTTAAATCTATCTCTACATACGGCGCCTCTTTTTTCGCCATCTCATATGCGCTCTTTGGCATATCTTCCGGCTTGATGCTGATAAAAAACTGTAAAAGTTTCATCATCAGGTCATCTTTACAGAAACCGTCCACAAAATACATACATGCCTGTCTGCCGCCTACATCAATAACTCTGTATACAATATCAAAACTGGTATCCGGCTGTAGACGTTCTTTCAAATACTGCATACTTTCTTCTAAAGACGTTGTCATTCTATTTTCATTATTTTCACTTTGCACAAATAAAAACTCCTTCCGCGACATTTTTTTCTTAGTATGTCTTAGAAGGAGTTTTTTATACTCATTTTACTCCGGTGCTGCCGTGCCCGCCTCTGTCCGCATTGTCAAGGCTTTCTACCTCGTCAAAAACAATTTTCGGCTGATTTTCCATAATACGAAACTGACAGATTCTGTCATTTACATGTATCTGCGTGTCACGCACCGCATAGACCGGCATAAACCATTGGTCATTATCTCCGCAATAGGAACGGTCAATCACACCCTGATGATTCGTCTGGATTATCCCGAAATTTTTAAAAGTCGAACTTCTCGGCACAACATGCGCTTCATATCCTTCCGGCAGTTCCATTGCCACGCCAAGCGGAATCAGCTTAAAATCGCCTTTTTTTAAGTTAACATCCTCTGCCGCACGCAAATCAATCCAATCCGATTTACCGTCTATATAGGTCAGTTTTTCTATTTTGTCCGTAAAATATTTAATCTTGATCGTTTTCATGTCATGCCTTTCTCTCTGCCTGCGATGTTTGAGCGTAAGCGCAAACTCGCGTGTGAAGCTTTAGAAGTTCTTGACGAAACAGCCTTTGCTGTGAGTCTTAGAACTTCTCTTCACACTATTCGCAATATAATACCGGAACAGAAGCGTCCTCCTTTTTTAAAGTTGCCTGTACGTCAATCACCCGCTGGTTTTTACTCCCTTTCCAGCGCAGCGTCGTATCCTTTTGCGCCACAACAAACTCTCCGTCCACCAGAACATCAATATATTTCATAACAGCATCCTGCATTATATTCTCCCAGGAATCTCCGGTATAAAGCCAGATTGTTTTCGCTGGATATTTCTGCTTAATCTCCGCTGCAAAATTCCTGATTTCCGGTCTGTTTGCCGAATGAAACGGATCTCCGCCGGAAAACGTAACACCTGATATATAAGGTTTATCAAGCTGCTCAAAAATCTCTTTTTTTGCCTGTTCATCGAATAATATCCCGCCGTCAGGATCCCATGTAATCGGGTTCTGGCACTCCTTACAGCAGTGGGAACAGCCTGCAACCCACAGCACAACCCGCAGCCCGTCCCCATTCAACATATCATCCTTTGTAATATTATGATACCTCATCTCAATTCTTTCCTTTTCGCCTTTTACATACTTTTGCGCTCTGCTATTTCCGCCATCTTAGCGTCACTCAGTCTCGTGTCTCCATGAACACGGGAGTAAGCAAGATATCCGTTCATTCTGTCTATTTTAGTCAGATTACGGCTTCCGCAGACAGGGCATACATCCATCTCCAGTTCCTGGTGTCCACAGTCATCACAATATGCCAGGGAAAGATTGACGCCTTCATAAAATCCCATATCCATTGCACGTCTGATTAACGTTTTAATTGCATCAATATTGTAATCAATAGGATATTTTACATACTGAATTTTCCCGCCGTTTGCAAGTTCCCAGAAACGGTATTCCTTATCCTGCTTTTCGATCGGAGTAATATCTTCCGTTACATGACAGTGGAAACTGTTAGAAACATATTCCCTATCGGAAACTCCCTCTACAATACCGTATTTCGCACGGAACTGTTTCACCTGAAGACCGCAGAGATTCTCTGCTGGCGTTCCATAAATAGCATATAAATGACCGTCTTCCTCTTTATATTCATTAATTTTATTATTAATATGCTCTAATACTTCAAGGGCAAACTGACCGTCCTCGACAAGCGATTTCCCATTATATAACTCCTGTAATTCATTAAATGCCGTAATACCGAAACTTGCCGTAGCTGTCTTTAAAATCGGCTTAATCTTATCGTGAAGCTGTAAATGTCCTCCATAAAAACCACCCTCGCAGTAAGCAAGCGGATTGGTAGATGCCCGCATTTCACCAAGATAAGCATATGTTCTGATATGCAGCTGGCGGATTAAATTCAGATAATAGTCCAGCACTTCATAGAAATCTTTGTTTTCCTGACGGGATTTTGCTAAAATCATCGGCAGATGCAGGGAAACTACGCCGATATTAAATCTTCCCACAAAAATAGGTGTATCCTCTTCATCCGCAGGATGCATTCCTCCCCTTTCATACCAGGGAGACAGAAAAGCACGGCATCCCATCGGTGAAATCACCTTTCCATATTGCTTGTACATACTTGCAATATAGCCTTTTCCGGTAAGACTCAGCCAGTCCGGATACATTGTCTTTGCCGAGCACTGCACGCCCGCTTCAAAAACTTCCTCCAGCTCTTTTCCCGGTCCATGCAGGTTTTCATCATACAGAAATACGATTTTAGGGAAAAGCACCGGTTTTTTGCACTCTTTTTTACCCTGTCCCTTTCTGCGTACATTTAACATGATAATGGTGGCAAGCTTTGCAAATCTTCCGGTTCCGATACCTGCCGTTACGGTAATAAACGGATAATCTCCACGGCTGCTTGCAACTGTATTAAATTTATATTCCCAGCCTTGAAAACCCTGTTCAAACTCTCTTTTTACATCTTCTAACGCTTCCGCTTCGGCAACCTCTTTGTCCAATCCGAAACGGGCATATTTCGCCAGACTCTTCTGATAGGTTTTCTCCGCATACGGCTCTAAAATCTTGTCCACTTCCGGCACTGTAAATCCGCCATACTGCTGGCTTGCCGCACTCAGTACAATATCCCCGATAACGTCAAAAGCAACATCCAGTGTTTTAGGCTCATTATACCAGATATTTCCCATCTCAAAGCCGCCCTGCAACACTTCGGCAACATTGAACAAACAACAGTTCATCGTATCTCTTCTAGCTGACATGTCATGCACATAAAGATAACCGTCCCTGCATGCCTGAATCTCTTCCGTCGTCATAAAGAATTTCTGGTATAGTTCTTTATTAAACTGATTAAAAATAAGGCTTCTTTTTGTAGAAACAAGCGCGCTATCCGTATTAGCGTTCTCCTTGTCTCCAATATACATAATAGACTGACTCTTCTTATAGACATCATCCATCATGCGCACAAAATCCTGTTTATAATTACGATAATCCCGGTAACTTTTTGCTACGATGGGTTTTACTTCCTCTAATGCACTTTCTACTACATTATGCATAATTTGAATCGGAATCTGCTCTTCCTCCAACTCATTCACACGATTCACTACTGTTTGACAGATATGCCGTTTTTCATCTTCCGTAAATTTTGTCAAGGCACGGTAAGCGCTTTTTCCGACAGCATCAATGACTTTCTGAACATTGAAGCTTTCCAGGCTGCCGTCTTTTTTAATAACTTTGACATCTTTCTGCGGTCTGTATTCCTCTCCATAGTTCGCATCTATTGTTCCCGGTGCTTCTACAAGACTACTCATACTATTTCTCCCTCACTTACTATCTATACTATCCAAACTACAAAATATAGTTGTTGTTAACATAACTTATCAATATTTTGTGGTTTATGATTAGTATATGATAATACCTACCCTATGTCAATCTCTATCAGGAAATAAAATTGAACAAAAAAAGAGGATATGTTTTGTAACATATCCCAATGGTCTTAATTTATTGATAATTACCTATGACATTTTGAAGATAACTACGGTATTGCTCCACAATATCCGCCGGCGCCATCAGACATGCGCCCTCTCCCAGACCTGTGAGCCATCCGAAAAACTGACCGCTGACAGCCACCGTCACCCGAACGGAAAAATGCTCGTCATCTCTTTTCCTGATAGAAACATCCCTGCCGAATCTATCCATAACAACGCCTATCAGGTGATTTTGAAACTGTATCGTAACCGTCTCCTGCTTTCCACCGAACATACTGAATGTCTTATTTGCATAATCAGCGATGTCAAAACGCTCAAACAGTGCGGCTCCCTCTCTTTTTACGCCTGATAACACCTGTATGCTTCCCATTTTATCCACACGGAAATGCTTAATTTTGTCTTCTTCCTTATCATGCGCAATCAAATAGTAATTCTCATCCTTACAGGTAAGCGCCCAGGGACTTACCTGGTACAGTTTGCCGTCTTTGCGCGGAACAAGCTGTTTCTCCAGATTCCATTCCAGATACTGAAAAGAAATCTGCTCATTATCCTGTATCGCCCTATGGATATCATCCACAATATAATAAATACTTTCATTGGCAGTTTTAATACGGTTTGCTACATACACCTGCCTTTGAAGCTGCTTTGCTTCCGACTGGGACGCCAGTTTTTCAATTTTGCCGATAAGTTCCTTTGATTTTTTTAACGTAATGAATTTAGAAGACTGCACAACTTCCACTAAAAGCTTTAATTCCGCCAGCTCAAATTCCCTACTGGCCATATAATAGCCTCCATTAACTCTGGACTTTGTCAAAATAATGTCATAACCGAAATCTATCAACTGATTCATATCATCATAAATACTCTTCCGTTCCGCTTTGATATCATATTTGGCAAGTTCCTCAATGAGTTTCTGCGCACTCATGCAATGTTCTTCATCCGTCTGCTCCGACAAAATCTTCAGAATATATAATAATTTTAACTTCTGGTTTGTTGATTTGGGCATAGACTATACATTTTCACTTCCGGAAGCTGACTGCTCCAGTTCTGCTCCTCCTGATACGGCAAGTTTCTGGTCTTTGCTTTTACGCCATTTTGCACCAATAACGCAGGCAATAATTACAAGTACAACAATCAGTACAAATAACAACAAATAAGATAAAAAAGAATTTAAAAATAAAATTACATTAGTCATCTGCTTATCCCCTTAATTTTCGTAGTATTTTGTATTATTGTACCACTGTCTGAGCAGTATCGTCAAGCAGTATCGTCCCATCCGCCGCTGTTGTTGCAAGCAAATCACATCGTTCATTTTCAGGATGCCCGTCATGTCCTTTTACCCACTGAAATGTCACTCTATGAGGTTCTTTTGCCTTTAACAGACGCTGCCATAAGTCAACATTTTTAACAGGCTTATTGCCGGCGGTTTTCCAGTTCTTGGCAAGCCATCCCTCAATCCAATGTTTATTAAAAGCATCCGTTACATATTTTGAATCAGAAACAAGCGTTACCTCACAGGGCTTTGTCAATGCCTCAAGACCTGCGATAACTGCCATCAGTTCCATACGGTTATTCGTTGTTTTCTTATATCCCGCAGAGTATTCCCGCTCATGCAACACGCCTTTCGGGTCGGTATAGTGTATGATTGTCCCATAACCGCCCGGTCCTTCCGGATTTCCCCTTGCGGCGCCGTCCGTATATATCGTCACTTTCATCTTAATCCCTCTTTCACCCTTACCACTTTCCGGTCTGCATAAATTTCTGCGCCATCGCTTCGGCATCTGTCACTAATTTTTCCTCATAACCTAACACTTTTAACAGCGCTATTGCATTTCTGGAAACCGCAGGTCCTTTCAGCAGACGATACGGGAAGAAAATATCATCTTCCGCTATTTCCTCCTCGAAATGATAATTATCATATACATCCGCTAAAAGCTTTGTCAGTTCCAAGTCATGAGTCGCTGCAAAACAGATGGCATTTTCGCCTGCAAGCGCCCGCAGAATCTGCGTAGATGCCGCAATACGTTCCACCGTATTCGTTCCCCGCAACACTTCATCTACAAAGCATAACACATGTTGTTGATTTTTCTCTGCCTCCCGCACATGCTCTAAAATTCTCCGGATAGACTTTACTTCAACCATATAATAGCTGTCGCCGCTTTCCAAATCATCCTGCAAAGACATAGAGGAATACACCTGAAACACAGACGCCCGGTATGAGTCGGCAAGGCTGGTGTGTATCGTCTGTGCCAAAATGACATTTAATGCAGCGGCACGTAAAAAAGTAGATTTGCCGGAAGCATTAGAGCCTGTCAGAAGAACACCTCTTTTTACTTCAATGTCATTCTTCACCGGATTATTTAATAACGGATGATATAACTGTTCCATTTTCAGAAACACATCTGACTCTTCTTGCAATTCGGGAACACAATATTCACCGTTTAAACTGGCGCGATACTCTCCGACAACAATTGTGCTCTCTAGCGCCCCTATTGCCGTAACCATGTTGTCAATTTCATCCCGATGCGTCCGCACTGCCCGAAGCATCTGGTTGAATTTTATCAAATCCAGATAGAAAATCATTTTCAGATAATCCAAAAGCACTTCCAAAAAATTGCTGCTGGTTGAGCCCCTGCCACCGCTTCCTGATAACACGATAAAAGAATTCTTTCTGAAATTATCCATTGCATGATAGCCGTCTCTAAGCGCTTTCCGCTCCTTTGCAATCTCTTCTACAGGCTCCCCTGCAATGCTATCCGCCGCCGCAAGGAGCCTTGAGATATAATGAAAGCTTGTGATATAAGGCTCTATTTCCTTTTGCTCTTTAAAATAAAAAATCATGTTTCTGCACAGAATAATAAGAAGCGCGCACAGTCCTATCGGCGTCGAATAAAACATCATGCTGACCGCCAAAAATACCAGTATAATTGCAAGAAAATAACGGATGCTGTTACGTTCACCCAAAGTATCCAGATAGTCCAGATATTCATATAAGGAATATTTTCCCATCCTGCCCAGTCTGGCAAATTGTACCTGCATTGCCACCCGTTCCTCTTCATGCTCCATAAAATAACGGACGTGATTCTCAAAACACTCCAATTCCTCTGCCCGCTGCACAGGCGTCCGCAATTTATAATAAAGATACTCGTCTCCCGCCGCACTATGGGAATAATTGATTTTCCGGTAAACATCATCCATATTCAAGTCATACCATGTAATATCATCTATCTGGTGTGAAGCTTCGTGCTTCTTATAATACATGGAAATATGCGCTTCTATCTCACCCGGCTTATATTCCCTGTTATTTTCTGCGCCATATTCTTTATGCAGCTTTTTGATAAATTCCTTTTCGCTGTGTTTACTGTCCAGATATCCTTTTCCCATAATGAACAGGATAAATAACAGCAATGCTCCAGCCAAAATAAAATATTCCATGTTATTTTTTATCCCCTATCTGCTCTTTGATTCTTGCAGCTTCTTTATAAATACCGTCTTCATCAATAAAATCGGCAAACTTTCCGTTTTCATACAAAATCTGCCCGTGTATCATTGTCATTTTGATATTCTGTTTGCTGCCGCTGTAAACAATATTTTTCGGGATATTATTAACAGGCTGCATATTGGGCTTGTGTAAATCAATCATAATCAAATCCGCCAGTTTCCCTTCTGCAAGAATATCGGTATCGGGCAGATGCATCGCCATGGAACCATTCACGGTAGCCATTTTTAACACTTCCCACGCATCTACCGCCGAAGCGTCCTTTTCTTTTAACTTTGCAAGCCCGGTCACCAGAAACATTTCCCGAAACATATCCAGACAATTGTTGCTTGCCGGTCCGTCTGTTCCGATTGCCACTTTAATGTCTCTTTTTAAATATTCCGAAATCGGGGCAATACCGCTGGCAAGCTTTGTATTAGAGCCCGGATTAGTGATGACATATAAACCTTTCTTTTGAAAAATATCCATATCTTCTTCTGTCATATGCACGCAATGATAACCGCCGCCGCCATAATCAAACATACCAAGACTGTCTAAGAAAACCGGCGGAGTCATACCATATCTGTCACGGCACTCTTCCACCTCCGAAGCCGTCTCGGACAAATGCAAATACACTGGCGCCTTATATTGATGAGCCAATGCGGAAACTTTCTCCAAAAGTTCCTTAGAACAAGTATATTCGGCATGACATCCCAGCATATAGCTAAGTAACGGATGCTTCCCGTTTAATTTCCGGTACATCTCCTCCATCAATTCCATTGACTGGCTGAAGTTATTCAACGCACTGACCTGTACACAGCGCATTCCCATGTCCACGCAGGCCTGCGCTATTGTATCCGGCGTCAGATACATATCAAAAATTGCCGTAATACCGCTTGTTAAGTATTCCAAAACCGCAAGTTTTGTTAAATGATAAATCATTTCCCCATCCAGTTTCGCTTCTACCGGGAAAATCTGTTCATTTAACCATGCCTGCAACGGCATGTCGTCCGCATAGGAACGCAGCAGCGTCATGGCAGAATGCGTATGCGCATCCTTAAAGCCCGGCATAAGAAGATTTCCCTCACAGTCGATTTCCCTGTTCCATACAATGCTCTGCATATGCATCTTCTGATAAATAACATCCGTATTCGTTCCGTCTCCTACATATAAAATCCGCTCGTTTTGAATCCAGATTTCTCCCTCTATGATTTTTTTATCTTCCATCGTCAATATTTTGGCGTTATACAATCTGATATTCATGGAAATCTCCTTTTCTTATATAGCTGTGATATTTGCCGCGCCAAACCCATCCGGCAGTAATTCCTCTAATGTCTTTACTTCATATTCCGTGACAGACTTTGCCACAATTATCTGGAAAGTCTGCGGATTACAAAATTCCATCATCACCTGCCTGCAGACGCCGCACGGATAAGCATATTGTGTGATTATGGCATCCTCAGGACCTCCCACGATGGCAATGGCACAAAATTCGTTTTTCCCTTCACTGACCGCTTTAAAAAAAGCCGTTCTTTCCGCACAGTTTGTCGGGGAATATGCCGCATTTTCTATATTACAGCCTGTATAGGTACTACCGTCTTTTGCAAGAAGCGCCGCTCCCACCTGATAATGCGAATAGGGGGAATAAGAAAAAGTCCTTGCACGCAGCGCTTCTTTAATCAACCGTTCAATAACATCTGTTTTCATTCAAAGCGCTCCAAACTTTTTTACGGATTCTGTCAATAATTTTTCAAACTTAGGCGCTACGGCATTTGCAGCCTCTTGCACTTCTTCATGGGTGAGCGGCGCGCTGTTCATCCCTGCCGCAAGATTGCTGACGCAAGATACTCCGCATATTTTCATGCCCATATGGTTTGCCGCAATGGCCTCTACTACCGTACTCATACCGACTGCGCTGGCGCCAAGCGTCTGTAACATTTTAATTTCCGCCGGAGACTCGAAAGAGGGGCCTGTCAGCTGCGCATATACACCCTCGAACAGTTCAATATCGTTTTCTTTCGCAGTTTTCTTAATGATTTCCTGCAAATCCTCGTCATATACATGCGTCATATCCGGGAATCTGGTTCCCAATTCATCAATATTAGGTCCAATCAACGGATTAGGAGCAAAGCAGGAAATGTGGTCTTTAATTAACATCAGACTTCCCGCATGGAAATTCGGATTAATACCGCCGGATGCATTAGTTAAAAATAAAATTTTCGCTCCCATCATTTTCATAAGACGTGCCGGCAGCACCACATCCGTAATCGGATATCCCTCATAGTAATGCACTCTTCCCTGCATCAGAACGACAGCCACTTCTCCGATATAACCGAAAATAAACTTTCCGGCATGTCCCGGCACTGTGGAAACCGGAAATCCCTCTATTTCCGAATAAGGCAGCTCCGCCTTTACATCCACCGTTCTTGCAAAATTACCAAGTCCGGAACCAAGCACAATTGCTACATCCGGTTTAAAATCTATCCTGCTCTTATAACATTCATAACATTTCAATAACTTCTCATATACTTCACCCATACAATAGTCCTCCTGAAATTTTTATTAATATTAGTAGTATATCATTTAATGCCGCAAGAAAAAAGAGATATCTTGCCCGATATCCCTTTCTTTTTAAAAAAGATGCGTTCATATAATAATACACACCATTCCGCCATTGCTGTCATTGACAATTTTCTGCATCGTTTCCTGCAATTTAGCCTGGCTTTCTTCATTTATCATCGCTATTTTGCTTGAAATGCCATCATTGACAAGCTGCTCTATTGTCTTACCGAAAATATTTGTCTCCCAGATACCCTCATCGCTCGTACCGGTATCTGATATATACTGAATCAAATCTTTCGCCTGTGTCTCTGTTCCGACAATTGGGGAGATTTCCGTTTCAATGCTTGCTTTTATCATATGAATGCTCGGACTCTCCGCTTTGATTTTTACACCGAACTTATTGCCCTGTTTAATCACTTCCGGTTTTTCCAGCACAATCTCCTCTTTATCCGGCATGACAACACCGTAGCCCTTATAGCGGACAGACTCCATTGCATGCAGCACTTTCATATATTCTCTTTTCATCTTTGCCATCTCTTTCAGATTAGATAACATCTGATATTCACTGGTAATAGTTTCCCCGACCAAATCGCTTATCATTTCATAATAATAAGTATCATCCAAATCCAGCACAATTTTTACACTGCCTTCCGACATATTGATGCCGTCGAGTTTGCACTTTTTAATATACTCGCTTTCCAGATTAAAATTCGCTTTGGTAATATCCCTAACACTTGTCAGCTCACCCATCAGCTTCTTAATCTGACTGATAATATCCTGTTTCATCTTATGCTCATTAGAAAGCATTTCCACCCATTTCGGCATATAGAATTCTATCATCGTCAACGGAAATTCATATAAAATATTCTCCATAATGCGATTGATATCTTCCTGCTTTAACTGTTCACAGTTGACCGGCATAACCGTCACCTGATATTTCTCATGTATTTCATCAGCTAACTGCCTTGTTTCTTCCGCATACGGTTTTGCGGAATTAAGCAGTACCAAAAACGGTTTTCGGATTTCCTGCAATTCCCTGATAGTCCGCTCCTCGGGCTCAATAAAACTGCTTCGCGGCAGTTCTCCGAAACTTCCGTCACAGGTGACTACAATGCCAATCGTCGAATGGTCTTTGATAACCTTACGGGTTCCGATTTCCGCTGCTTTCGTAAACGGAATCTCCTCAGTAGACCACGGCGTTTTTACCATTCTCTCCGCATCCTCTTCCATATGCCCGGATGCGCCCTCTACCATATAGCCGACACAGTCAATCAGCCTGACTTTGACATTTATATCCGCTCCTAACTGAATCTCAGCCGCTTCCTTTGGAATAAATTTCGGCTCCGTTGTCGTAATCGTTTTGCCGCCGGCGCTCTGCGGCAGCTCATCCCGTGCGCGTTCTTTCTCATGTTCATTCTCCATAAACGGCAGAACCAACAAATCCATGAATCTTTTGATAAAAGTAGATTTTCCGCATCTTACAGGACCAACAACGCCTATGTATATCTCTCCGCCCGTTCTATCCTGTATGTCCTTGTATACCGCATATTCAGTTCTGTTATTAATATCCATAAAAAAACCCCTTCCATACTTACTAAAATGTATGTGGAAGAGGTTCTGTTTATGACTTATTTAATTCAGCTTTCTTATCAGCATTTCCGGATTTGTCGCGTATTTCAGAGCCGTCTCCCTAGTAATCCGGCCGCTGCGGAACAGCTTTAACAAACTGGTATCCATCGATATCATATCCTCTTTATCCGAAGAATAAATAAGACCCTCAATCTGTGGGATTTTATTTTCACGGATCATATTCTGAATCGCAGGGGTCACTTTCATAATTTCAAGCGCCAGGGCAATTCCTCCGTCCGTCGTCGGCACCAGCTGCTGGGAAATGACGGCATTCAACACTATGGAAAGCTGGATTGCAATCTGCCGCTGCTGATTTGCAGGAAATACATCGATAATACGGTCAATCGTATTGGCCGCGCCCAATGTGTGCAGTGTAGAAAACAGCAGATGCCCTGTCTCCGCCGCCGTCATTGCGACATTGATTGTCTCATAATCACGCATCTCCCCGAGCAGAATGACATCCGGACTCTGCCGCAGTGCAGCGCGCAGCGCTATTACATAACTTTCCGTATCGGTACTGATCTCGCGCTGGGTAACAATGCTCTGATTATGGCGATGCAGATATTCCAGCGGATCCTCCAATGTGATCACGTGCTTTTTCTGTGTGGTATTGATATAATTCACCATACAGGCAAGCGTTGTTGATTTCCCGCTCCCTGCAGAACCTGTCACCAATACCATGCCCTTACCGGCGTTACACAGATCAAGGATATGATCAGGAATCCCCATTTGGGCAGGCGACGGAAGTTCAAACGTGATAATCCTGATCACTGCGGACAACGCGCCCCTCTGCCTGTACGCGTTGACCCTGAATCGGGACAGACCCGCCATTGTAAATGAAAAATCATCATCGCCTCTTGTCTCCAGAGCGCTGATATCACGCCCATTTGCATTATTGTAAATCTCCTTCACCAGCGCTTCCGTATCGGCAGGAACAAGGCTTTCATCATCCAACTGGGCAATAACACCCTGCCTGCGGACGGAAACAGAACGCCCTGCAACAAGAAAGATATCAGAAGCGTTCTCCGCAACCGCCCTTTCCAGTATACTTTTTAAATCCTTCATCATGACCTCCTACTCCTGTATGACAGGCATCAGATCCAATGTCTGATCCGCATTCCACTCCTCCGTGCGGTACTTTTTCCATGTGAGTATCTTATAATAACAGCCGTCCTTTTCTGGACTGCATACCAACAACTCCACCAACAGTTCCTCCGACTCCCCGATCGAAACCTCGTAAGAGATCACCGGGGGCTCTGTGCCGGATGGCTCATACCTGACCGCGGCATCCGGAATCTGCCCGCTCTCAATACTCTCTTTTAACGCCTTATAATAAGCGTCATCCTGTACACCAGCATCCGCGTATGCAGTTTTCAGCATTTCATCAATGGACGCTGCAATGTCTTCCGCCTGATTGGACGCTTCATAATATCCTGAAATTTTCTCTGCCATGCGCGATGCAAACGAATAGTCATTCATGGCGCTTGAGAGCGAAAGCGATGCAAATGACAGAAAACACAAAACCAGAAACACCACCAACAGTGAGGCTGAACCAATATTTACAAAAGAATCCTGACCTTTTTTGGGCTTCATGGCATTACCTCCCCGGCGGGATGGTGCTTAACAAACAGTGTATAGACCTCTTCCCCCGACTGCTTCCCTGACAGACCAGATACAGTAATATCTGCTGTCAGCATCCCGGCTTCTTCCGTGCAGGAAAGCGCCATGCACCACACAGCGTTCCGGCTCGTACAGACATCAAAAGCATCATCATAAAAAACAGTCCAACCCACATCTGTCTGCTCCATTTCAGGATACTGCTCAGATAACAGGCTGCCAAACTGCTCAAGCGATCCGCTTGCTGACAGCAGCTCCGCCACATTCGAACATTGATTCGATGCATGATTCAGCGTCTGGGACTCGTTGCTCAAAAGATGCGACTTCACAAAAAGGGGCACACAGACTGCACAAGCAAGCGAAAAAAACAGAATAGCCAGAATCAATTCCATTAAAAAAAGACTGGACGCATTTGCGCGGTTTCTTTGTTTCATTCTACCACCCCTTTTTCCTTCCCGTCAAGCTGCCCCGAACTGCGCACAGTCACCGTGGCAGTACAATACTGTCCGCTCTGATCCGTACAGGAAAAGAGGAAAACGCCATCTCCTCTCTCCTCCATGGAGAAATCCTGCACTGTGAGAATTGTTGTTCCCGCGGACACGCCGACCTGGGCTCCTTCCTTTGCAAACAGTTCACGCAATTCATCTTCACAGACATAAATATAGGTACAATATCTCTGTCCGCCAACTGTCTGTGCCAACACCAGCGCTTCCTGCCCGTCAAACGTCCCGATTGTGATCTCCTCTCCCTGGTCATTCTGGTGGATTTTCTCACGAATGTACGTAAGGGCTGTCCATGCATTTAAATTCAGGGAAGACGTTTCCGTCACTTCCCTGTAGACATTCGCCGCAAAGAGAATGACTGTCAATGCTGACAACGCCAACACGAAAAACAATACCAGCGGAAAAAGGAAATCTATGATATGTCCTGACTTATTCCGAAAACGCATTATTTCCCCCTCTTTTCAATAATCGTAAAGTCCGGAAGAATATTGGCGCCTGCAGCATGATAATCCACATAAAAAAGATCCTCATCGTAGACAAAACGGTAGTGTTCCCTTAAATAATCCAGACTTTCGGGGTAAGCCCCCTCTTCTATATAACAGTACGTAATGCCGCGCATCAGAGCATTTTCCAGACTTTCTTTCTGACGCTCCAACGTCTTGTCAGACAGTGATGATATCCCGCCCAGAAAGGCAGCAAGCACCACAATAAACACAACAATAGAAAAAACCATTTTCCGGCTGCCGCCTGCAGCAGGCTTATATTGAAAACGTCTCACACGTATGCTCCTTTCATATACCGGACATGATCCCCAGAAGCGGGAACATGACAGAAAGCAGAATAATACCGACAATCAACGACAGAGAAATCACAAGCGTCGGCTCCAGCACAGCAATTAGGTTATTCATGCGGGTATCCACATCTTCCTGGTACAGATCCGCGATCTGCGCCATGACTTGGTCCACGTTTCCGGTCTTTGAACCGACCAGAACCATTCGGGCATATACACCGGTAAAAATCCCCACGTCCGAAAGCACCTTCGTGTACTCCGCTCCGTCCGCAGTCTCCTGCATGCACTTGTCCAGTTTTTTCTGAAACACAGGATCCTCATTCAGGGAAGTCATCAGCTCCAAACTCCGGTACGGATTCAAGCCTGTACGCAGCGTCAGCGCCATTCCGGCTGCAAAACGACATGCGGCAATCTCGTCAAAAAGCTTTCTGGCAGGACCGAATCTGCCTGCAAGCTTCCTACACAGATTCCGCCCGGAAGGAACCTTTGCCGCATATACAGCAAACACGACAATGACGACCAGCAAAAGTACAAACACAAGCGCATAACGGCTAACTGCCGTCCCAATATCCATGAGTGTCCTGGAAAATCCTGTCAGCTCCGTACCAAGCTGCACGAACACCTGGTTAAAAACAGGCATGACACGAACCAAAAGGACTACAACCACGATAATCATCATTCCTGCCATAATTAACGGATATGTAATCGCATTGCGCACGGTCCGCTTGATAGATTCCTCCCGCTCATAATGGACTTCCAGAGAATGCATCACCTCGTCAAGCGCGCCCGCCTCCTCGCCAATTTCCACCATATGAACCATATACGCCGGAAATACGCCCGCCTCCGACAATGCCATGCCCAAGCTGCCCGTTTCCTCCAGCTTCTTTAATATTTTTTCCAATATCTCCTTTTCCGCGTCAGATGTGGTATCCTCCAGCATCGTAACAATCCCCTCAACCGCGGAAATGCCCGATCGCAGGATGAGCGCGAGCTGCCCGCAGAAAGAAGCAAGCTCCATTCCTGATAATTTCCTCTGCTCCATGAAAGTCTCCCTCTAATAACAATATTTTAAAACATAATTGGTTCCGTCCCCCACATACTTTTTCACGGAGGCGCTGCTGTTGTTTGCGGCAATCGTCGGATCCATCAACGACCAGCTGCTCCCATCAAAGTGAATGACATCATCCACCCATCCTTCTTCCTTTATATATACGCTAATCCATGCATGATAGGCGTCCCCTGAATAACCGATATCCATTTTGACCGGTACGCCCTGTGAACGGAGCATAGCTGCCATGAGCGCCGCATAATCCATACAAATCCCCTTGCCGGATTCCAGCACCTGATCTACATCTGGAATATAATTGACCGGCGCGCTCGCTGCAAACGCCTCATCATAAACAATATGTTCTATCACATATCCGTATACACGCTCAACGAAATCCAGATCGTCCGCAGACTGGTCCGAAAGCTCCTCCGCCAGCTTGACTGCTTTCATGTCCGCGGTATACCACACATACTGATTCGGATACAAAAATGGCGTGAACTCATCTTTCAAACTAACATCAAAATCCCCAGAATGAACCGTCGCATAGGATTTTCCCTGCACATGCTCTAACAGTTCAAAACCATAATTTCCATCTCCTCCTGAAAGCGGAAAAGCGCCATACTCATTTTGGGGAACAGTAAACGTATACAGCGTGCCATCCGGCACTGTAATCTGCATCTTACAGTCGCTTGCAGTTCCTGTGTACGACGCCATGACATATCCGTCCGAAACATTGGATATATCAACGACAACTGTGTCCGTCTCAACGACGGACTGTCCTATCGCTTCGGGAATCCGGACAGATAAGACGGACTCCCGCTTCTTATCAGAATGTGCGCTGTCAGAAGCCGTATCTTTTGATTCCGCCTGAACTACAGGACTATCAGGCAAAGTTTCCTCTGAATTGGCAGTCACCACCCCGCACGCAGACAACAGCGCGAGCGCCGGAGTCATCAGGAAACACGCTATGCGGCCATGATATTTTACATGCACTTTTCATCCTCCCTTTACTATCCCCGACACCGAACATCAGGGGAAAGCTGCCGGTACAAGCTTGCCATGCAGCACATACCGGGCATTATCAAACTGATACTCACATGTGGAAAGAACAATATAGGAAAAGCCCTCCTCCGGTATGACAACGTCCGATGTGAAATCCGAACTGTCCGCCGCCTTTTCCAGATACTCTTCCAACTGCGTTCCGTATCCCTGAGATACTGTGTAAACATCCGACAGGGCGCTTGTCAGATACCCTGCAAACAAATCAATACGATAATTCTGTTCGGGCGTTAAGAGCCACATATAGGGATGCTGTTCAAAATACCCCTGATCCGCCCAGTATGCCAGGGTCGCAAACATCGTCTTATTCTTCATGTGATGCCCGTACAGAATATTATTTGTATCCGAAAAATCCGGAGAATTTTCCGCTTCCAGAAAAATAGCGCCGCTATGACTTGGCGACTTGTCATACGCATGTTTGAGATAAAAATCATCGTCATCGCATTTGCAGATAGGATAGTCGATCACTGTTCCCTCACAGTAAATCCAAGCTATGATATCCTCATTGAGCGCCTGCAGGCTGTCAAAATCCACCCGGATCGGACAGACGCCGCCCTCCCTCGGAGAACTCTTCTCCGAAGAACTGCTGCTGTTTTCGGCGTCCGGATCCACAACAGAAACCGTATCGGTGTCCGTATCTACAACAGGAGCCGTATCGGCAACCACTTGCACATATGCTGCGCTTGCTTCCGCATACGTATCATTTTCATCGTAATACCTGTACAAAGTCTTGCCTATCAGGACAATGACCGCCACCAGAGACACAAGCAGGACAGCCGCCGCCGCCATGAAAAAGCGGTACCTGCGCGCGAGCCTGCCGTCGTCCGCTTCCTTTTGTACAACTGCTTTTTGCACAGGTTTCTTTTGTGCAGCTTCCTTTTGTACAGTTTCTTTTTGTACTGCTTCTTTTCCCTTGCTTTTTTTGGGGGTTATGAGTCCTTCCCTGACAAGCGCTTCCTGCAAAAGCCGTTCGTTTTCAATCCGCTCCTTTCTGGCCGGCGACATACTGCCGGAAAGCCATACCAGAAGCATTCCTGCAAGCAAAAAACCCAGCACGCAGACTTTGCCCTGCCGGGAAGTATACAACACTATCAAATTTCCAAGATGCGGTATGACCCGTTCCACCCTGCCAATCACCATATTGTAGGGAACCGGATTCATATCTTCCGCCGCATTGGCATCTCCTTTAGTAAACAGTACCTTTTCATCGATATCGTTACGCACAATACGATGGACGATCACATCCCCGTTCACATAGAAAGCCGGAATATCCCCGGCTTTCATGTCGTGCGGTTTGTACGGCTTCACATAAACCACACTTCCCACACCGATTGCCGGCTCCATACTTCCACTCACGATATTGTATACCTCATACCCCGCAAGTCTTGGTATGGCAACCGGACAACAAGTCGCTATCACTGCCATTAACATCAACATGCCTAAAACGCGCAGCAAAATGGCCGATGCCTTATTTTTCATCTATTTCTCCCCTGTTTTATCATTTTTTCCGCCGATAGAAAACCTTTCTGCCCTCTGTAGCCTGCGTATCTTCACCGCCATGTACAGAAGTTCTGCGACTAAGATACAGCATCAATATGATCAGGGCTATCAGAAACACTGCCATTATCACTGTACCCATATACAAAAACTTTGACCCGGGTTCCTCTTCATTATTCCCAAGAAAGCCTCCGATTCCTGACGCCAGGGGAGTTTCCTCGTCGTCAAGATCAACCAGATTCAGCGGCGCGGCTGTATCTTGTATCTCAATACCGCCATTCGCGTTATCGGTACTATTGCCAATGTCGTTATCATTATTATTGTTATTATTACTATTATTGCTATTATTGTTCTGTCCGCCCGTATTTCTTGCAGGCGGAATCACCATTATCTGGTTAGAAGCGCCGGACGTATTCGTCTGACTTCCCTGTCCATTCCGATAAATCGTCACGCCGGGAATATAATCTACGATTACTTCCCCGTTCTTGTCTACATATCGGATGCCGCCGTCCGTTTCATAATAATAATAACCCGCATTTTCGTTTTCTGTGTACAGAAATGTAAACACATTCTGCGCGGCATCTTCTTTTAAGGTCTTTGCCAGGTTATACGCCTGCGGAATATAACCGTCTATATATTTATAGGCAACCACCGGTTTATCACCGACATTTCCAAAGAAATGTTCCGAAGGAAGCAGCTCCTCTTTCGTATCTGCCTTCAGGTATCGTACCGTATATTCAACATCTCCGCCTTTCATAGCATAGGCAACTACCAAATCAACGTCGCGTGTGACCTCATACACTGAGCCGGTCAGTGCACCGGTTGTATTATTATCCTTGCCGCTCTCCCGGATTCCCTTGACATAATATTTGCTTTCAACGGCATTACCTGCCGCATCACTGCCCGCAAGCAGTTTCACAGCAGCAAGCTCCTTTGTAAAGTCAAGCTTTGTGCCCGGATTTACTTTCATGGCATACTGGGTCTCTCCATTGGCAAATGTTCCTTGCGCACCCGAGAAGATGCGCACTGTATACATATTGTCATCAGCGGAATTCCCCGCCGCCTGTACCTGCATGGATGAGACTGAAGAAAGCAGAATCATCGCTGCTATCAGCATTGCCCCCGTCGTCTTATTGCCAAGTTTCCTGCGCAGTTTGACGCTCAATATCCCAATAACCAAAAGCAGGATACCCAGAATCCCGGCGCAGACAAGCAACAGCGTAAGATTAGTTAAATCGCCTGTCTTAACAATATTCTGCACAGTACGCATGAACGTGGAATCTCTTTCAACATACACGTTGTTATCCCTGCTTGAGACGATACGATCCCCTGTCTGACGCTCCCCGGTACGACTGACAGTCGTATTATTTTCTGTACCACTCGGAAGCTCTACCGCAAAGTTCATTTGAATCTGTGCCAGGGTATTCTGATAATCATTCCCCTGTGTCTCGCCATCAAGCGCCACATAGAGCCGCACCACGCTGGATTCCCCATGTTCCAGCGTATCCAGATAAAAGAAAGAATCCAAGGCGTTTGTAGCCTCATGAAGTCCTTCCAGATTCGCCGTAAAATTCTCGCCTCCAACGGTCTCACTGTTGTAGAGCGTCTCGACTTTCCCTTGAGGATCCGTGTAAGTCAGCACATAACTGTACGCGCCGCCCGAAGCGGTTTTACTGGCATCCTCCAACGATTTAAGCACCTGGTTCGTCATGTACCAGTCCGTCGCCGTATCACTGCTGTTTTGTATTCTCACGCCAAATTCCGCGCTGTCTCCAGGCTGCATATGATCCAATACATCATCAAAATTTGACGATGTAAAGTTGCTGACCATCTCTTTCGCCTGCGTAAACTCCACTTTCCATTCACCATTACCATTCAGTTGTTCCGCCCTTACAGTCGTCCCGGCTGCCATCACCAGGCTAAATACAAGTAAAAATTGGATTATTCTTCTTTTTCTTTTCATATTAAGAACTCCTATTTAAGGCTGAGTCTGTTATCGGATACACTGACATTCATACCCCATGCGCTCAGGATTGCTGCTTCCGCGTTATGATCCTGCACCGCATCCACCGTCGCTTCCAGTATGAAGCGGCATCCGTTGTACTCATATTCACTTGTCGTAACACCCTTCGCATCCGTCGATGTCTTTATATGCGAAGCCATATCCCCATCAATCCTGATTTTGTCCGAAAAAACAGGTGTAGTGCTTCCTGACGGCAATACTCTGTTATAATACAGAACTGTACGCTCCCGTGTGGCGGCGTCCGTATCTTCTATCCAGCACCCGCCATCCTGCCCCGCCTGATTCACCAGATGCAGGTTAATCGCAGACGGATCTATATCCATAATCTTGTTGCCGTCCGCATCGACCCAGTACCGATACACGGTCACACGCACATATGCGTCAATGGTACCGGTATTTGCAACAGACAACTCCTCCTTATAGTCATTGCCAAGTATCAACGTATCATTTGTCTCCGCCAGCATCCCAGTAAGCAGTTCCCCTGTATCTTCATCCCATGTGCCGTCCGATGTCTGATCTCTATAATCCCTGCTTGAAATTATTTCGTCGTTCTCCACCAATGAGATACCGATACTGTGCATCTCCATCTGGGAAGCATAGGTTTCTGAGTAATATGTGAGGGCTGCCCGCGCACCACCGATCGTGCTGAAGCCTAACAGAACGCCTGCCAAGATAAACGCCACTGCCGTAATGGCAGGAAATGTAAGGATTTTCTTTATTTTATTCATCTACTTACCCCCTTACTCCCCGTTTGTCGTCTGCGAAGCTTTTTTTTGTGTCCAGTCCGCATCCCACGGTTTCTTCATACTGCCATCTGCACCATACTGCACCGGAATTGTCTCATAGACAACCACAACGTTAAAGTTCATGCCATCCTTCGGATTTACCGGGATATTGCCTATGCCGACCCGAAGCTTCTCAGTTGTTCCTCCGCCCGGCAGCGGCGAATCGTAGTAATAGTATCCGTCTGTATTACTTATCCACTTGGTTCCCTCATACTCCAGTTGATAGGTACTCCCGGCAAACGCTTTCACGCGCACATATACAGGAACAGAACCCTCCTCGCTTGTTATCGTAACATACTTATTCCATTCACTATAATCCTCATTGATATGCTCGCGATGCTTCCATGACACCTCGTATCCACCTTTTGCCGTCACATACGTGGTAAAGTAGGCGTTCGCATTCTGTACGCTGCTGATGCAGACAAGCCCCACAGCCAAGACTGCGGATATGATGTTCATTCTCTTCGCTTTCATGCAATACACCCCCTACCTGTTCGTGTCATTAACGCCGTTTGCCGTCTGCGTATTGTCAGTTGTCTGTGTCCAATTCCATTTTCCACCCTCTGCCTGATAGGTAAAATGATTTGTGACGCCGCCGCCTGTGCGGTCATTGTCACGCGTGTTTTCAAAGGTAACCGATACCGTTTGCGAACCGCTCACCGTCACGGAACCCGTCGGTACAGTCGCGACATAATTTGCTCCGCTGTACACCTCTGTCACAATCACTTTCGCATCAATCGGCAGTCCATCTATCTTCAGCGACTTGTCACCGTCTGACTTAAACGTAACAGAATAAACTTCGCTCGAATACGGTTCAGTGCTCGTTGCAGGATAGTATGCATCTACCTGAAATACACAGACAACTTCTTCATCCCCGGTATGTCCTGTCAGAGTCTTGTTGATCTGAATGGATCCCAACGCCGGCTCCACTGACATCTTTAACTCAATATGCTGGTCGTAAACCCATGTGCCGTCCTCCACTGTTGAAGCAACTATGAAACCGTCCGCATCAACCTTTGTCGGTACACATACAATCAGCGGGTAAATGGTATAGACGTGCGCCCCTGCCGTAATAGCAACGGCACACTGGGCATCTTCGTAATCGTTCCCGCCATCCGCATCGCTGACTGATTTCACAACCGACTTATCATCCAGCGTTCCTCTTGCCACAAACAGATACAGTCCTTTAGTAACCTTATTTCCCTCATTCAGCGGAAGCCCCACATATTTATCATCGGAGGGGGAAGGTGCATTTACCGGGGTGCCTTCCCCACCGACAGCAATTTTAAGAGCGTGCTGTGCCAATTCCCGCCAGTCCGGCGCACTTCCGCTGTCTGACGTCGTTGATGCATTACTCAGCTCTGCTTCAAGGTCACTGAAATTTTCTGTCACCTGATATGTAAATCCGTCTCCAATTACGTCAGCAATCCGGTACAGATCATAACAGATCGTACCGTCTTCCGGCGGTATGGCGTCAAGCATATCACTGATATCTTTTCCTAAGTTGACTTTCAGTGACATAGCACTGTCCATATTCGGCTTGCCTATCCCTATTTCCTGCGCATTTACGCCCATCGTATATAACGCTATGCACAGTACGACCATCAGGCTAAGAATTATCTTCGTGATTCTTTTCATCCTTTTCACCTCCCAATGCAGCATCATGCTCCATCTCCTGCAAAATCTGCTCTTGCGACTTCTTACGCCCCCTTGCATTGGATACGGCAAGGGATAGACCTGTTATAGTAAACAGCAGCGGAACTGCTGTTGCAAAAAACACGATGACCGGCGCCACCCGTACCGCTTCCCTAGCCACAACAACGCTGCCCCCGTTTTCAAGGTTGCCAATGCGGTGTCCCCGGACCAACATACGATGTGTGTTGATGCCATACGGCGTACAGGTCACGAGCGTCATGTAATCCTTTCCTTCCTCAATCGCCAAATCTGCAAGCTCCTCCGGAAGCACAACATGTATCTGGTCAATCTGGTATGTACATGTTCTGTCAAGTACCGTAACCATGAAAATATCCCCTTCCACCAGCCGGTCCAAATCCGTAAAAAGCTTGGCGGAAGGCAGTCCCCTATGTCCCGATATCACCGCATGTGTCCGCTCTCCTCCCGTCGGAAAAGATGAGCCTGCAAGATGCCCTGCGGCAATCTGCAGTACCGCCTCATCCGTTCCGTGATATATCGGAAGATTCACATTGATGGAAGGAATCTGTACATATCCCATAATTCCCGTACCTGTAATATCAAGAAGCGATTCGTAGCGTGCATATTCCTCCTCGTCCAGTTTGAAATGCACGCCCGAATCCAGGGACCTGTTATACTCATCCGCTTCCCGCAATAGTTCCTCTTTCTCCGACTGCGACGTATTGTCTACCTGTTCTTTATAGCTTGCTATAGAACGGGTGGCATGACGCTCATTCCACCAGTCGCTTATTGTCGGATAACTCATAATGCCTACGCCTGCCAACAGAATGACAGATAAGATAATAGTAGGAAGCTTCGATTTCTTTTTCTTTTTATCTCTTTTCATTCGTCATGATTTTCCTCACAAAGAGCATCATGCATGCACCAACCATAAGGATACCGCCAATGATGTAAAACATGGTCGTACCAATACCACCTGTCGAAGGAAGCAGGGAACCTGACTGGTTCACAACATTTGTTGCCAAAGTACCGGTAGCCGAAGAGTCATTGCCAAAATCAAGCTTCACCTCTCCTGAAATCACCTCACCGTTTAAATAGGTCAGGCTCAGACCATCATGAGTTGCCTTTACTTCGAATGGAACCGGATCAATCGAGTTGTAGCCGGCAGGTGTCTTTGTCTCCACCAACAAGTATACACCATCGTCAATACCATTGAACGAGAAAGTTGTCATCGGAGAGTTTTCTGTGCTTTCATAGGTAGCCACTAATTTATAGTTATTTTTATCCTCTGTATCTTTGCCACTCCATTCATTATCACTGCTATTATCAACCTTATATAATGTGAATCCCGCACCCGGAAGCTCATTATGTTCAGGAGTCCCATCAACCTTGTTAACATCCACTTTGTATGTAAATACAATAACGGTTGTCTCCGGTGTCTTTCCTGTTCCACCGCTATTGGGATTATTAGAATACTCAAGATACATTGTATTCTCGTTTCCTTTTGAACCAATTACGGCTTTTTCATTCAGTTTCGATCTATAAGAAACCTCAATCATGTCTCCTGCCGCTATTGTTACGCCTTCAACCTTTTTTAAATCTTCAAATATTACATCGAATTTATTGCCTTCAACATTGAGTTTGTAGTTGGAAATCACTCCTTTTTCTTTTTCATCTTTATCGTAAACTTTGACAACAAAGCTGCCATCAACGAGCTCCAGTCCGGCACTCTGTGTATCATGGAAAACAAACTCATATTTCTCATACATATCATAATTATCTGCAACCGTACCTTTCAGCACAAACTCCACTTCATCGCCGATATCATAGTCAGCAGATGTACCCCATTCACCGTCTTCTCCGTTTACTCCGGCATTCGAGTCATTCACATCCTTTACTTGCTTGTCGGAAGTAACAACGCTTCTCTTTTCAGTAACAGTAATCTTCCCCTCAAGGCACTGTAACAGCGCAAAGCCTCTGGAATCACCTAAGTCGATAGCTCCCGTCGCATCAATCAGGATATAGTAACCCGGTTTAACTTCAGTTTCGCTCTTAACCGGCGTTCCATCTCCAACAAAATAACCTTTATTTGCAACAATTTCCTTCGCCAGATTATTTGCCGTTTCGGCACCATCGGGAGAAGACGTTGCTGTCTGTAGTCTGTCAAGGATATCCGGCAGCTGGGCATCATCGTTCAAACCCAACGCTTTTACGATCACGCCCTGCATAGCCGTTCCTTCTACATTCACACCCCATGTGATATTAGAAAGCTTGCCACTTGCCGAATCATATGTACCCGCAAAAATCTGATACGCTATATACGTATGCGTAGATTCAACTACTTTCGTACCGGTGTTTTCCGTACCTCCCGCTTGCTGTGCACCACCATTTTCCGTAGCAAATGCAGTTATTGACATTGCACAAATCAGCATCAGTGACAGAAAGAGCGCCATAAACCGCCTCATTCCTTGTTTCTTTTTTTCTTTTCCTTTCATCTTCATTCGTCCTCCTTGTTTTAAAATAATGAATTATATTCCTATAACATTTTTGAACCAACTTATTATCCTATCTATCCATGTCCCACCGGCTCCTGTTTCCGGAAGTGAGTAGTCCGATACGATAATATTTGTGACAGTAATTTCTGTCGGTTTGTCAACCGTACCGGGAGTTACATTATACACCACTCCCTTCAACTGGTCATTTCCCGATGATAGCGTATCCATGGACGTTTCCACCAGATAGTACTGGTATACATTGTTGCCTGTCGCATCCAGCTGCTCAAGATCATCAATCTCAAGTTCCCATTGACCCTTATCGGTTTCAAGGGTATATTTGCCCACAGGTTGTTCATTAGCTATGAGCGTATTAAGGTCAGCCTCAGACAGTTTGTAGGCATCAGCGTATATATACGTAATTCCATCCTCGTAGCCATCAGTCACCGCATCGGCTATCGGAACTACTCTCCGATAAAGGTCAAACGTCAGTTTGCCGTTAAGCCGTGTGATAACGTTGCCGTTGTCATCATTCCATACTTTCCTGACAAGAAGGTCTGTTAGCGCACCCGTATCTCCGTTTGCCCACGAATCAAACTTCAGTACTTTTGTACTCTCCGGTTTGCTTACATACGTTTTATCACCACCATATATAGTAGCTTCATTTTTCACATAAGTGTCATTCGCCACACCACCATCACCAGGCTCGAGCTTGATCTTGTAATCGTACACAAGCGCACAGGCAGTTTCATCCGGAATATACGCAGTGAAAGTATAGGAATCTTCAACATAATAACATTCATATATCTTTGCGCTGTCATCGCTTGCCGTACCATTTATAAGCCTCAAATCCTGAATTAAATTACTCATATCCGGCTCCGGCTCTTTCCCCGGACCGTTATCCTTGATGCCGTACAGCTTCACCCCGCTCAGTTCAAATTTAATATTTTGGCGGTCCGTCAACTTATCAACCACCCGGAGCACGCCGTCCTTATTCGGATTCAGCTGCGCACCGCCAGGATTGATGATTACAGCATAGCTGAGTGTCTTTTTGTTCGGATCATATGTTCCATACTTGCCGATAACATCCCTTGTCACAGTCACTTTCTGCGAAACTTGTTCATTGCCCCACACGACCTTATTGGTATAATCCTTTGGCTGCCCGTCAGGCGCATCCGTAATCACTGTATCATACTTAATGTACAGTTTTTCTAACTCCGTATTGCCAAAATTCATCCAACCTACCTGTTGTCCTACCAATTTTGTCTTCAGTGTGAAAACATTATTTTCTTTATTATAATTAAACTCATAATAATTCGAATCGATTTCAAGACTCCTATTCGTTGCAATCTCCAGAGTACCTTCCACGTATTCAAGTCCCTTAGGCAGCGTATCCGTAAACTCAAGTTCTTTCTCAAGAACACAATTAGGTTCCGCCACAATGACCCAGTGCAGTATATCGCTTTTGCCGATATCGATCTTACTATTCGTAACGCGATTCCATTCAGCCACACCTGTTCCTTCTACGTATTTAAGGAGTTTGGTACTCTGCGCCTTATACTGTTTTACAATCCATCCTTTCGCTTCCACATCGTCAAACTTATTGTACACATTAGTCCCAGCGTCCATTGCAAGGTTTGTTACGTCCGCATAGCATTTGTATTCAATCGTTACTTTACCATTCTGCGCTGTTTTAAACTTTATTTTGAACAGGAAATCTTCGTTGTCCTTCGGCGCCGTGATTTCATAATGCGTACCTTTCTGCAAGGTGTCATTCCCGCACTTGACCACGATACTATCTATCTGCTGAGGACTCATAAGGAGCGGAGCAGCCCAGTTTGCAACCAATCCCTTGTCTATGTATTCCTTATCCAAATTTACAGATGCAATCACCACAGACCACGGAACCTCTAGTACCTCCCGATTATTATAGAATGTCTGTGTCGATGTCGCCTGCACGTTTCCCATTGTCTTGGTGATGGCAGCTGGTTTCATTTTGACCTCAGAAGACGCTGTACCCTTTATATCGCCGCTTAACGTTGCATCGTTCTTCACCACTTTCTCCACGCCGGGTTCCGGAGCGGAATCCTGTATTGTCGTATACTTAATCTGATATCTGTATGCACCTTTCGGAAGCGTTGCCTTAATTACAGTCCTGCCATTATCCGTATTAGTGCTCCAAACAATTGACGGATCCGGATTTGCTATTACATTCCAGTTCGCGTCAAGCTGAGTAAATTCTATTATTAACTTGCCATCCTCGTCTTTTGCGAGACTTGTTCCTGCCGGAAGTATATCTGTAAACGTTTCATCCGTTTTAAATGTATAAGGCGTATTTCCATCGTTGATATTGACTATCCAGTTCACTTCTCCTTTTTCGACATCATTAACAGACCCAATTTTAGATATGGGATTTGTTTTCACATTAGTATCTGTACTCGAATGATACCTGTCGCCATATGTAAGCGTGTTCTTGACAGAGTCAACCTTTCCCTGCAGTTGGCTCAAATCAAAAGACGCTGTATAGAAGATTTCATAAAATCCTTTATCTACGCCACTCGTATTACCGATAATAATCTTCTTATCCGTATTGACCGAATCAGCATTATCGATTTTCACATAGTCATTACTGTGTTGGTTATCGACATTCCAGTTATATTTCCACGTCAGTTTTTCAAATTTCGTCCCATAACCAATTACATCACTCAGCTCGATTTTATTATTCAGCTTATCTTGAACATCCACGGAAATCTTATACGTGATGAGCATATTCCCATCATTATAATCTATTCCATCGATGTCTTTCCAAGCTTTATATCCAAGAGTCTTATACGAATCATTCGACTCGTCTTTTGTCTTAATTTTTACAGTTCCTGTAAAATTGCCTAAATAAACATATTCCGTTACTTCTTGCCCGTCAGTCTGTTTTACATCCCATTCAAATTCAAATTCAAAATACAGATTTCTAATATTCCCGCCCCTGTTCAGGTTGACCCATTGCCGGTATGCGTCCGTAAATTCAAAATAAGCGCACGGCGTCTTATTTTCATCATATACTAACTGGTACGTACCCGCCGTACCAGTTTTGGAGAAATCTTTATCTATATATTCAACAGTCTTTTCCATCATTTCCTCTGGAAAAGATATAGATTTTGGCAGCGGAATATATGCTCCGCTGCCTACTAATTGTCTCACCGGTATATTTTGACACGTTATAACAGCCTTAACATTATCATCGCTGTTAAAATGATACTGTCCATCCGACTCTTTATTTTTTGATACCCATGCACTGCCTTGCCGTGTAAAAAAAGCTACCGATACAATTTTTTCCGAGATATCCAGTGCATTCTCCGAAATTCCTTCAGCAAATACAAATACGGAGAATGAATCGGTCTCAATTGTGCTTTTCCCATCCTTGACTATCTCCTCGTTAACCTCGGTTTCTTCCTCACCCAAGTGAACAATCGTCAGATCTTCGCCATCCTTATAAACTCTATTATTGAAATGAAACGTTACTTTTACTTTGCCCTCTGGTTCCCATTCCTCGCCGTTGCACATAAAAGAAATATCATATGCATATGCGTTCTTGCCAAGTTTTGAATCCTTTAAAGCATCTTCCGCCTGTGCTATCGCATCCTTTTTTTCATCTCCTTGCAGATTTCTTGCCACTAAAACTGCCTGGTCAGGAATTTTTGCGGATTTATCATAAAATACCTCAATCGTAATATTATTCTTTTCATCCACATATTTCTTAGAAAACTCTGTGTATGTCAACTCCTGCGTTTCCGAATCGGTAGTTGTGCTTCCCGGTTCCGTAGTCGTTCCAGGCTCCGTAGTTGTGCCTCCCGGTTCCGTAGTCGTTCCAGGTTCTGTTGTTGTGTCCCCCGGTTCCGTAGTCGTTCCAGGCTCTGTAGTTGTGCCTCCCGGTTCCGTAGTCGTTCCAGGCTCTGTGGTTGTGCCTCCCGGTTCCGTAGTCGTTCCAGGCTCTGTAGGTTCCTGAGGTACGCTCTTTAAGCAGTTCTCGTCATGTTGATGCACCTCTCCCACAAGTTTTCCGCATGTTAGATTACCATCCTCACCATAGCAGTCGTCTCCATGCTTATGCTCCTCCTGCTCCGGCAGCGTACATACCAGTTCCTTCTCCTGCGTCTCATCTTGATTCTTATAACAGTACTCATCATGCTGATGTATCACATAATCCGCCTTGCCGCAGGTTAGTTCACCCTCAGTCCAACACTCATCCGAATGCTGGTGTACAGTATATTTGCACTCCAAAGTCTGCTCAGCCGTTAACGCCCGTCCCTGACTGCGCAGTGCAAAACTGATGCCCACAACCATCACGGCTACAAGTACACATCCTGCCGCTGTCCGTATTGTCTTTCTTTTCCTACGCAGGCTGTATTCTTCAAACCCATCAATCCCATTCCGTCCGGAATTTTCAGAAATCTTCTTCATTTTATTTTCTCCTTTCCAATATTAATTAAAAAGTTTTTATGTTATTCAACGGCCAGACTCTGAATACAATCCTGCCGATCACCATGTCCGATGAAACACATCCAATCTCCGTACTTCTGCTGTCAATGCTGTTAGCCCTGTTATCTCCCATCACGAAGTACCTGCCGGTCGGCACCTGATATGGCAGTTCAATATCGCACTCGCCCAAAGCTTTCTGTGTCACGTAAGATTCCTCTACAACCGCACCATCTACATACACATTGCCATCACTGTCAATATCCACCCACTGCCCGGATGAAGCGATCACCCGCTTTACCAGCACCGTATTGTTATAATAAAACGCTATGACATCGCCTGTCCCAAACTTTGAATATCTTAGAGCAAGAACAATATCACCATTCTCCATTGTATCCGACATGGAAGTGCCGGCAATCTGTAAAACCGGCATCAGGAGCATTGCTACCAGCACGGACAAAGCAGTCACAGTAATCAATGTATAGACTGAATTTCTGAATACGTTACTGTACTTTTTTTTGTAATTATATACATCAAGCTCCGACTGCAGCTGTACTGCCGTAGGCATATCCGGCTCCACCCATTCTTCCTCGGCATTCTCCGCATCAGTATCTCCGGTATCTCCGGTGTTCTCTGCATCAGTCTCTTCGGTATCTCCGGTATCTTCCCAAGTTATCTCTTCTTTATTCCCATCACTGCCCATTTTTCACCCATTAAACATGACCTCATTTTTTCCTGTGCCAGCCTGTCTATCTCATCGTTCTATATTGCTTATCGCCGCCTCGTTTCCGACCGAGCCGCCCTAACTGCGTGAACATATTGCCAAACTGACCAGCCGGCATCTCCGGCTCCCTGACAGGCATCCTTCTCCTTGGGTCCGCCGCATATCCATATCCCCTTACATTTTCCATCATGTCCGGAGTCCGGTAATACGGGTCCATGCCATCGTCATCATAATCATATGGCTGCCGCCATGCACTGTCCTCACCAACAGTCCTGCGCCTGAGCATGAGAATCTCCGTCTCTCTTTCGCTCAGTCTTTTTCTAAGGTTCTCGACCTCTGTGTCCCTGCCGGCAATGTCATTCTTCAAATGTTCTATCTGTGCGTCTTTTTGCGCCGCTTCCACTCCGATATCCTTTAGACGGGCATCTATATCTTTGATGATTTTGTCCTGTTCTTCCAGCCGGGCGTCTTTTTCTTCAATAAATTTCCTCTGCTCTTCTAACTGCACATCCTTACCTTCAATGAGTTCTCCCAGCTCTGCGTCCTTATCTTCGATAGTTTTCTCCAGTTCCTGGATCTGTGCATCCTTATCATTAAGCTTTTTATCCTTATCATTAAGCTTCTTTTTAAGATGTTCTAACTGCGCGTCCTTGTCGTTCAGCCTGCCCTTTATCCGCTGGTTTTCCGTTTCAGCCACAGTCGCCACCTCTTTAAAGTGGTCAACCTGCTTGACTTCTTTTAACAACAATTCAATCAGTTCATGCCTGCGCAGTTTATGTACTTCCTTATCTGTCATCCTTTCTCACCCGCCCATATGCCTGATAATGATATCCGCTCCGCCATAATCATCCAATATCTGGCACGTATTGCATATTCTTACTATTCTTACTATAAGTATAAGATTTTTATCCCCCCAATGTCAAGGGATTTTTAACATATTTTGCAGGTTTAAGCATATTTAAGCAAGTTTATGGAAAATAATACAATTCGGCTGCGGTACCTTTATTTCTTTTCCGTTCATAACAAGCAATCCTTTTTCTAAATCCACATTAAAGAATGTCATGGTATTCGTCTCATGATTTAACGATACCAAATGCTTATTATCAGGGAACAGATTCGCGTCTTTCGGGTAATCCCCGCTGATAGGCAGACAAAGCAGCTTATCTAACAGTCCCGTCTCTTCATCTATTTTATAGATAACCGCACTGTTATCTCCTGCATTGGAACTTACCAAATATTTGAAATCAACGGAAATATTCAGTGCGCTCGCTGCGGAACCGCCTGCATGATAATTATTCAATGTGGAAATTGTCTGGATTTTTTCAAATTCAGGATTGCCGTTTATTTCCTGATAAGTATAAACAGTGATATAGTTTTTCAGTTCATGCACAATATACAAATATCTTCCGTCCTTTGAAAACTTCAAATGTCTTGGCGCCGATTCCTGCTCACTTCGTATCAAATCGATTTGTCTTAACTTACCGTTTTCATGATCAAGCCGGTAAACGTTTGTATGGTCCATTCCCAAATCCGCAGCACACAGATATTTATTATCCCTTGTCATTTTTACACAGTTTACGTGCGGTCTGAAATTACGCTCTGCAATACTGCCTAACCCTTTATGGTAAATTTCTTCCGTAATTTCACCGATACCGCCGTCTTCACGCAGACGCAGCACCGTAATCTTACCGTCATGATAACCGCCCACAAACAAAAATTTATCTTCGTAATCGGTAGACAGATAGCATCCTCTCATACCGTTGATAGTGCCGTCATTTACTTTTTCCAAATCTCCTGTTGAAAGGATTCTGTAAGCTTCCACGCCAAAGTCCGTAATGGAATACAGAAATTTCTGGTTATGAGAAATGCTGATATAAGAGGAATTTGTGATTTCTACCTGATTTTTCTCCGTCATACGGCCGTTTTGCAAATCCACATCATAAATTCTGATGCCGTATTTATCTTTATTTCCAATCGTATAAGTAGAAACATATGCAACATATTTTTCTTTGCTCATGAAAAATTTCCTCCGTTAAACTGTTTTTTTCTTATTTTACTGCCTTTTTCGCTAATAATCAAGATGCTGCGGGAATAAGTATTAAGAAAATATATTGACATTTCCTTTTTCACATGTATAATGAATACCACTTATCCCGATATTTACGTATATGGGAAAATCCAGGAGGGGTTTTCATGCAAAAAGAATTGATTAGACTGGAACATATCTCAAAATCCTTTGACGGACAGATGGTTCTGGATGATTTGGAACTACATATCCATGAAAATGAATTTGTGACCCTGCTTGGACCAAGCGGGTGCGGGAAAACGACGACACTGCGTATTCTCGGCGGGTTTGTAAGTCCGGATACCGGAAGCGTTATTTTTGACGGCAAGGATATTACAAAAGTTCCTCCGAATAAGAGACACTTAAATACCGTTTTCCAGAAATATGCGCTCTTTACACATATGACAATCGCAGACAATATCGCTTTCGGTCTCAAAATCAAGAAGAAATCCAAAAGCTATATTGACGATAAAATAAAGTATGCGTTAAAGCTTGTTAATCTGGAGGGATATGAAAACCGTATGCCCGATTCCCTAAGCGGCGGTCAGCAGCAGCGTATCGCTATTGCCAGAGCCATTGTCAACGAACCGAAGGTCCTGCTTTTGGATGAACCGCTTGGCGCCCTTGATTTAAAGCTGCGTCAGGAAATGCAGTATGAGCTGATTCGCATGAAAAATGAGCTGGGAATTACTTTCGTTTATGTCACACATGACCAGGAAGAAGCGCTTACTATGTCCGACACGATTGTTGTTATGAATCAGGGATATATCCAGCAAATCGGCTCTCCCGAGTCTATTTATAACGAGCCGGAAAATGCCTTTGTTGCGGATTTTATCGGTGACAGCAACATTATTCCCGCTATTATGATTGAAGATAAACTGGTGGAGATACTGGGCGCAAAATTTGCCTGCGTCGATACCGGATTCGGAACCAATAAAGCTGTGGACGTCGTCATCCGTCCGGAAGATGTGGAGCTGACTGCCCCGGAAGACGGTATCATTTGCGGTACGGTAACGCACTTGATTTTTAAAGGCGTTCATTATGAAATGGAAGTTACGGCAAACGGCTTTGAATGGCTTGTACATTCCACAACGCTAACGCCTGTCGGAACACAGGTTGGCATTAAAGTGGACCCGTTTAACATACAGATTATGAATAAACCGGAATCTGAAGATGAGGAGGCTATTGCCATTGAACTTTAAAAAGAAATTTCTAGCTGCGCCCTATATTGTTTGGTCCGCTCTGTTCATAATCATACCGCTTTGTATGATTCTGTACTATGGATTAACTGATAAAACCGGTGCATTTACCTTGGAAAATGTCATTGCCATTGCCTCTGTCGGACACGCAAAAGCGCTCTGGCGCTCCCTGTGGCTGTCCCTTCTCAGCACGGTTTTATGCTTTATCCTTGCGTATCCGCTGGCAATGATATTATCGAATACGAAAGGGAATCAATACCGTTTTATCATTTTGATATTCATCCTTCCCATGTGGATGAACTTTTTACTGCGCACACTTTCCTGGCAGGCTTTATTGGAGAAAACAGGTGTTATCAATAGTGTTCTATCCTTTTTCGGACTTCCGAATTTGAGGATTATCAATACCCCCTATGCCATCATACTCGGCATGGTATATAATTTCCTGCCTTTTATGGTACTGCCGCTTTATAATGCGCTGTCCAAAATTGATAAAAATGTCATCAATGCTGCAAAGGACTTGGGAGCAAACAGCGTCCAGACTTTTCTTCGCGTGACGCTTCCGCTTTCCGTTCCCGGCATCATCAGCGGCATTACGATGGTATTTGTACCGGCTTTAACAACATTCGTTATCAGTACGCTGCTCGGCGGCAGCAAGATTCTTTTAATAGGGAATGTTATTGAACAGGAATTTACACAGTCGGGCAACTGGCATTTAGGCAGCGGTCTTTCCATTGTTTTAATGATTTTTATTCTTCTTAATATGATGATAACCGCTCTGTTAGAGAAAAAGGACGGAGGTGATTAAAGCTGTGAGCATTGCAAAAAAAATTTATGTAGGACTTATTTTTCTGTTTTTATATGCACCTATTGCAACTTTAATCGTACTCTCTTTTAATGCCAGTAAGACAAGAGCCAAATGGGGCGGCTTTACGCTAAAGTGGTATATCTCCTTAGCACAGGATGAAACAATCTTAGGCGCGCTTGGCACCACTTTGTTAATTGCGCTTATTTCCTCTCTCGCCGCGGTTGTCATCGGTACGGTCTGTTGTATTGCCATGACCGGCATGAAAAGGAAAAGTCAGGCTCTCCTGATGGCTGTTACCAACATTCCCATGCTGAATGCAGATATCGTGACCGGTATTTCACTGATGCTTCTGTTTATCAGTTTCGGGTTTCGGTTTGGATTTGGCACGATTCTGCTTTCCCACATTACTTTTAACATTCCATATGTTATTTTATGTATCATGCCGAGAATGGAACAACTTAATCCGAGCGTTTATGAAGCGGCTCTGGATTTAGGAGCATCCCCTGTCAGCGCTTTCTTTAAAGTTACGCTGCCGGATTTAGTCCCCGGCATTTTATCCGGGTTTTTAATGGCATTTACGATGTCTTTAGATGATTTCATTATTACGCATTTTACAAAAGGCGCGGGAATTGATACATTATCCACCAAAATCTATACGGAAGTAAAAAAAGGCATCAAACCGGAAATGTATGCCTTATCCACCATCATATTCCTAACGGTTCTGGTACTGCTCTTTTTAGTGAATGTCACACCGGAAAAAAATGAGAAAAGGTGAGTAAGAATGGGAATTAATATGCGGAAAATACAGATTATGGCGGCACTGACAGTCTTTATATGCCTTTTCACAAGCTTGTGCACCAGCGGATGTGCCTCTAATGCAGAAAGAAATGACGTTGTTATCGTTTATAACTGGGGCGAATATGTTGACCCGGATACCCTTGCCATGTTTGAAGAAGAAACAGGCATTCATGTTATTTATGATGAATTCGAGACAAATGAAACCATGTATACAAAAGTAGAGGCAGGCGCAGCGGAATATGATGTTGTATGCCCGTCCGATTACATGATAAATAAGTTAATCGAGAATGATTTGCTCATGGAGCTTGAATATTCCCGCATTCCCAATGCCAAAACCAATATCGGAGCGCAGTATTGGGAGCAGTCACAGGAATTTGACGCCGGAAACAAATATTCCGTCCCCTACTGCTGGGGAACGGTGGGAATCCTCTATAATAAGACTATGGTGGATGAGCCGATTGTAAGCTGGGCGCAGCTTTGGGATGAAAAATACGAAGATGAGATTTTAATGCAGGATTCCGTCAGGGACGCTTTTATGGTTGCGGAAAAATTATACGGTTATTCCATGAATACCGTAAATCCTGAGGAATTACAGGCTGCGAAAGATGCTTTAATTGCCCAGAAACCGCTGGTACAGGCATATGTCGTAGACCAGGTACGTGATAAAATGATCGGCAATGAAGCGGCAATCGGGGTTATTTACTCCGGCGAGGCAATCTATACCCAATACGAAAATCCCGATTTGGAATATGTCATTCCGAAAGAAGGCACAAATGTCTGGATTGACTCATGGGTCATCTTGAAAAACGCCCCGCATAAAGAAAATGCGGAAAAATTTATTGATTTCATGTGCCGTCCTGATATTGCCCTGATGAATTTTGAGTATATCACCTATTCTACTCCGAACGAAGCGGCAAAAGCTTTGATTGAAGATGAAGAAATCAAAAATTCACCGATTGCTTTTCCCGAACTTTCAGAGTATGAAAATTTGGAAAGTTTCCGCTATCTCGGAGAATCCGGTGAGTCTATATATAACGAACTATGGAAAGAAGTGAAGTCCTACTGAAAAGCAGGACTTCTTTTTTTATGTTTTCTATTTTCCCAGTGCCTGGAAAGAAGCGCTGACAGCATACGCAACGTCCTGACTGCTCATTATAAACAACACCACATCTCCCACATTCTCCACAAGAACGGTTTCCGCGCTGACACAGACCCACTTATTAACATCTGCATTCGCTTTTAACTGCTCTTTCACCGTATCAACATCTTCCGGCGCAACCCGAAGCAGTACGCACTGATAGGCAATCGAGGACATCATCGGCTGGGAATAGACTCCCTCAATATAGGGAACGCCGTCCGTTCCTAAAAGCGCCTGTTCATTGTCCACCGTCAACGTATCAGTCATATAATACTGCATTGACTCTTTCACTTCGGCATCAAGCTCTGCACCTTCATAAATCTTCGCCATAACATCCGCCAGATCTCCCTCTATGACGGTTCCCTGCGCATTGCCGGATGCGCCTGCTTTTCCGCATGCTGTACAAAATACAGAACACACCATACACAGTAATAAAATAACACTTTTTATTATTTGTCTCTTTCTCATTCCAGTCACCATTCCTTTCTCATCTGCTCATACCTGCTTTCAAACTGGGAATAAAAATCTTCATCATTATATGTCTCTTCATAAAAAATATGCAAGAGCTTCATATTGATTTGCTTCATCCACTCGTCTGACACATCCATCTGCCTGTCCTCTATCTGCTTCATCAGCTCCTTCCGCAAATCATGCCATGTTACCAGAAACTTTTCATAACTCTTGTTATTTGGTATATCCAGCCACTTCTTCACTTTCACCTTCATGTTTCCATTAGGACAGGCATCTTCTAATATAAAGTATGACAGCCTGCCATCCTCATAATTTCTCCCCAACGGAAACAGTCTGCATAGTCCGGGGCGGAACGGATGAATGTCACATCTTCCTTTTTCATTTAAAAAGACGCACCGTTCTGAATCCCCCTGCATTTTCATATGCGGTAAAATCAAACCGTCCGTTACATGCAGTTCTATTTTATCCTGTAACAGCCCTGCAAAATCAAGATGCAAATGTATCTCCAACTGGCGGATATCATATGGGTCAAGAACAATGGATTCCCCCATACCCTGACAGCAATCGCAACATCCCTTACAGTCATTACAGGCAACTTTTACCATATCATTGCTGTCATATAGTCTGGTATCCATAGCCTCTCTCCCATTAAATAATATTTGTTATTGAAATTTCTCCCTGATATTGAATCGCGTTTGGTATTGAATTTATTATAAGAAACTATTGCCAATAAGTCAACGACCCCCGCGGCAGTCGCCAAATGCTCACTTTCATGTTTGCAAACTGTTTGGAAACGATTCCCAAACAGGCTTGTTTTCCGAAGTGAATCTGCTTATAATAAAAATTGTGCTTTATCACAAACACTCAGACGAAAAAAGGAGCAGGCGGATTATGAATGATAAAAATGATTTAACACAGGGAAGTATCACAAAAACATTAATCCGTTTCTCTCTCCCGCTGCTGTTTGCCAATATTATTCAGGCGCTTTACGGCGCGGTCGATTTGATGGTAATCGGGCAATACTGCTCCGCTGAAAGTGTTTCCGCCGTTTCCACCGGAACGCAGGTGACACAGATTATTACCAGCGTCATTACCGGTATGACGCTTGGGGGCACGATTCTGGTCGGGAAATATATCGGCATGAAAAAAACGGAAGAAGCCAAAAAAGCAATCGGCACGACGCTGACTCTTTTTGCTGCTTTTGCCGTTATTTTAACCGTGATTATGATGCTTGCCTCCGGTACCATATTAAGGCTTTTACAGACACCGGAAGCCGCTTTTGCACAGGCACATACTTATGTCCTTATCTGCAGTGCGGGTATTTTCTGCATCTGCGGCTACAATGCCATCAGCTCTATCCTAAGAGGATATGGGGATTCCGTAAGGCCGATGATATTTGTTATAATAGCATGTGTTATGAATATTTTTTTGGATATCATCTTTGTGAAATATTTTCAGATGGGTGCTGCCGGCACGGCGCTTGCCACTATCATTTCACAGGGCGCCAGTATGATATTTGCTGTTATTTATCTCAATAAACAGCAGTTTATCTTTACATTCCGTCTCTCCAACTTCCGAATTGAAAAAGAAAAAGCTTATGAACTTGCCAGACTCAGCATTCCTATTTCTTTTCAGGAATGCATGATAAGACTTTCTTTTCTTTATTTGACTTCAGTAGTCAACTCTTTGGGTATTTATGCTTCTTCCGCAGTCGGTGTCGCAAGCAAATATGATGTGTTCGCCATGCTTCCGGCAACTTCCATTGCAAGCGCATTATCTGCAATTACCGCACAGAACTTAGGCGCGCAGAAGCCCGAACGAATCCGGAAATCTGTCTTCATAGGGCTTAGTATTGCGCTTGCCATGTCAGCCTGCTTCTTTGCATGGGCACAGATTGCCCCACAGACTATGATAAAAATATTTGCCGACGACCCCAATATTATAGAAGCCGGCATCCCGTTTTTCCGTACCTGCAGCTATGATTATCTTGCTGTCACTTTTGTGTTCTGCTTAAACGGCTTTTTAAACGGCTATTCCAAAACCATGTTTACGATGTTCAGCAGTTGTTTCGGCGCACTTGCTTTGAGAATGCCGTTTTTATATCTGGTACAGCGCATTTTCCCGGACTCCCTTGCCATGTTAGGCTGCGTTGCTCCAACGGTATCAGGTGTTATGGCTGTCTATACGATGTTTTATTCCGTGAAGCTTTTGACTTCTGCTAAAAATACATAGTTCATCATAATATAACGTATGATATTTTAATATTAATAAACATTTATCCGGACAAAAGAAACCAAGTATTGTCGGGACATGGTAATTAATATTGTATTATACTGTAACCACGACAAAGAGGTGAATCATCATGGATTGGGCAAAAGCAGTCAAAGAAGCGGTTGAATATATGGAAAGGCATATAACAGAGGATATTACTATGTATGATGTGGCCAGTCATATCAATATCTCGCCCTTCTATTTTCACAAGGGATTCAGTATACTGTGCGGATACTCCGTCACGGAATATATCAGGATGCGCAGGCTGGCGCTTGCAGGAGAGGAACTTCTTACCAGTGACATTACGGTCATGGACCTTGCCATGAAATATGGCTATGATTCTCCTGACAGCTTCACTAAGGCTTTTTCCCGTTTCCATGGATATACACCTATGACAGTGCGCAAGAACAAAACAATGATTAAGGCTTTCGCACCGTTACAATTATCAATCTCATTGAAAGGTGGTTATACGATGGACTACAGAATTACACAAAAAGAAGCATTCAATGTTTTGGCGGTTTCTAAAGAATTTTCCTACAAAAATGCAAAACAGGAAATTCCTTCTTATTGGCAGGAACATTATAAGGCTGGAAATGGAAAATACGTTTGCGGAATGTTCGGAATCAACATTGACCCGCAGATGGGAAATGAAAAATTTGAGTATCTGATTGCGGATGTCTATAACCCGTCCGTAGATATCCCTGAAGGATTTACCGTGAGGACAATCCCTGCTTTTACATGGGCAGTTTTTCCCTGCAAGGGCGCTCTTCCGGATTCTTTACAGGATGTAAATGTAAAAATATTTTCCGAATGGCTCCCGGCATTACAGGATTACGAATTTTCAGCAGGATATTGTGTTGAAATGTACGATGACCCGAATAAATATCCGAACGGAACGGCTGATGAAAATTATTACTCTGAGATATGGATTCCTGTTAAGAAAAAATAACTATACTATAAAATTGCAAAAAGCGCAGGCAGCTCCTGCGCTTTCTGCAATACACTTTTCTGTCTTATTTCTCAGACTATATCAACAAATCAATCCGCTTGTATTTCATAAGCTGTTCCGGCTGCTGTTCTTTTATTAAGATGCTTTCTATCTCCGCAGCCGGCAGTTCTTCCATGTTTTCTATATTTTCCTCTGAAAGTTCTTCCGGAAGCTCCTCCAGCAATTCTTCGCTCATTTCCTCTGCCAGTTCGGCAAGTTCTTCCAAACTTTCCATCAACTCGCCTTTTTCTTCCTCGATTCCCAATGCCTCCTCCAGCATCTCTTCTGTCCGCTCCTCAGGCGTTTTCGGTGCATATTCTTCCGCTGCTTCAGCAAGCTTTTCTGCACGTTCCCGCATCTCATCCATAAAGTGCAGCATCTGTGAATTGTTATATTCTGCCTTAGCGGCTGCAATCTGGTCTTCATAGGAATGGAACAACTCCAATTTTCTGCTGATTTCCTCAAGGCTGTTACATTCCATATTTTTCAGATTTTCCTTCTGGTTTTCAAAAAAAGCAATCTGGTTATCACGCTTTTCCTGCCGCTCTAACTTCTCTTGTGTGCTTTTTAGCCCCTTATTATATAAAATACTGCTGTTTCCGGTAAACATATTGCTGGAACCCTGTAATTTTACGTTCATACTATTACCCCTCCTGCCTTTTTGCAGTTGTTTTTCATTTCTGTGTCTATATCTGCCCTCTTATATTATTTCGGAACTTAGCTTTACAAATTAACCTCATATACATGAAATGACATTTTTCTGTTATGAAAATTTTTAGGTAGACCATGCACATTAAGTGTGATAAAAATACCGCCGCACGACCAAATTGTCTTCTTGCGGCGGTATTTTTTAATGAAAAAATGTCTTAGTAAAAATACAAAACATCCTATTTATATAATCCTACCAGATAATTCTTTACAGCCTGTGCCATTGCCGCCTGCGCCAGAGAAGCCTCCCCGCTGCTTTCCGTATCAATGCTTAGCCCTGCTTTCTCGAAAATCGCCTGATATACGAGGGCTTCTTTTACGGTCTCTTCTGCCCGCGTTTTCAATTCCTTCTCATAGGAAAGTTCATCATTGATTTCCTCACCTCTTGTCTCCCATACATTTGTATTGCCTTCCATACCATAGCTTGCATACAGCTGATTATAGTAATCCATCATAAACTCATCCTCACCTTTTATAAGGGATTTTACTGTATTCAAATAGTCTTTCGGATAGGAACTTACCGTGGAGTTTTCAATAACATAATTGGTAAGGTATTCCCCAAGATGTTCCTCATAGTAATCATTTTCTACCTTAGCGCGGTATTCTGCCGCTGTAGAAACGCCTTCCTCTGTAAGATTCTCTGCAACAAACTCATCCGTAAGCTCCGGCGTCACCATAATACCATTCACAGTAACAGCAAAACTTGCTTCCTTACCGCCCAATTCATCACTATACCCTTCCGGGAATGTAACATTTACCGTTACTTCTTCCCCCGGTTTATGTCCAATAAGCTGCTCCTCAAAATTATCAATAAATCTTCCGGAACCAATCGTCAGATCAAATCCTGTTCCTCCACTGTTGCCACCTTCAAATTCAACGCCGTCAACCGTACCTACAAAATCAATATTTACCGTATCTCCATCCGCAATCTCAAGATCAGCGTCCGTACTAAGTTCCGTATGAGATGTCAGGGTTGCGTTAATTGTATTATTGACCTCTTCTTCTGTGACAGCCACTTCGTCCGTAGGTACGGAAATATTCTCATAATCGGCAAGCGTTACAAGCGACAATGCATCGACACCATTAATCCTGCCGTCAGCAGTCAGCCCTGCATTGGAGTCAGAACTTGAAGTAGTTCGTATTGACGCTAAATAAATCGGCCTGCTTACCGCTGCCGCAATAATCAGGACAATAACTGCCACTACCACAATGCTGCAGATTTGGGCAATCCGTTTCCGGCGTCTTTCCTCTTCAATCTCTCTTCTGCGCGCTTCACGTTTCGCCTTGCTCTTACTTATGTTTACAGTCTCATTTGCTTTATTTGCCTTTTTCTTTTCCATTGTAATCCTCCATTCTTGCGCTGCCTGCGATATTTGGGCAGCACTGAAAGCTCTTGGAACCAAAAGCCATCTGACTTAATGTAACACAATTCTGCAAGAAAATAAATAGGTATAAATAAAAATTCACAAATAATGCACAATTTACAGTTTAACAAAGACGGTATTTCCTACATTGATATGATTCACCCACACAACGCCATTTTCATTTGTGATGTCATATAATAATCTGTCTTTGTCCGTGATTTCATGATAGATATTGATATATTCAGACTGCCTTGCAAAAGGGAATTTCATATCCGTAATTACCTGATTTCCTTTTGTAAAGCCATGATTCATAAAGAGTTTATCTAACTCGTCTAAAGAGTAAAAGCGAATATGCCCATCCTTTTTCACCTGCATAAAAGCATCTATAACCCCTCTATCATCCTTTTCGTCTCTCAGTGGGTCAGAAATAAGCGCTTTTCCTCCTTTTACCAGAAGTTTATTCATTTGCTGAATCGAATCCCCTATATTCGGAAAATGATGAAACGCATATCGGGAAACTATTAAATCAAAACTTTCATCCGCAAATGGATATTTTAAGCCGTCAAAAGCTTTAAAAACAAGGTTGGAAATACCTCTTTCCTTTACAACTTCATTATTTTTCTCAACAATCTTATCTGCAATATCTATTCCGTAAACACTCGCTGTTGGAAACATTTCTGCCAATGGAAAAGCCAAATAACCTGTTCCTGTGCCGATATCCAAAATGTTATTGTATTCGTTATGTCCGTTATCATCAGCCAAGCTTAACAACAATGATAAATGTTTATCATCCTTGATGATATTTGCATATTTCTGATTGTCTAATACATGGTTAAAGCTCTGTTTAGCTTGATTCACTTTTTCTGTATTGGTGTTCATAGTGACTATCCTTTCGAGTTTTTATAAGAATTTTAACATAGCAACGCTTTTATTGCCACAAAAAATGAGAGCTAGCCAAACCGTATCACGACTTGATTAGCTCCCAACTTATGCCATTTCAGGGCATTTTATTAGAATTTACAACAACTTCGTTAGAATTTGTTTGCCTTAGCAGCTTCCTCGATGGTTACCGCAAATTTTGCAATACCTCATTTTAATGTTTGCCAGCCATTTCTCTTTTGCATTTATCAAAAAAAATCTCATCCAAAATTATTGTATTATCTACTATTGGTCTTATACTGTTTATATTCTGACCTTTGACTCCAACTACAACTGTTATCTTACCTATGCTTTTTAAGATTTCATACACTTTTATGTAATCTGTATCTGCGCTCAAAAAGAATGCTATATCATACGAATTATAAAATGCTTTACTTATAGCATGGACAGCCAGATTTATATCTGTTCCTTTTTCCACCTTATAATAAGTCTCTCTTTTGTCTATCTCCATAGGACTACTCTCAATAACCGGGCGTGCAACATACCTTCCTTCTATTACATCTGTATATGGAGCATTTTTCATTCCCGTAACCCAGTTATAATAATTTTCAAGATTTCTATCTTTCATCTAAGCATTAGCATATGCAAATAAAGATAAAAAGTCAACATTTATCTTCTAAAATTCAAATTTTCTC